>DAOUAY010000001.1:0-3793 GCA_034432995.1 Anaerolineae bacterium
GTAGTCTTCGATTTTCGATCTACTGAGTCTGTAATTCGTCATTTGGCCTGGATATGGTAAAATAGACCTGTGACCGAGGAGCGCAAAACCCAAAAAGAACCACGCGAACCGATGGGTATCCTGGCTTGTCTTTCAGCCGGCTTTGACATCGTTGCGCGTCGCCCCGCTATGATCGTATGGCCGTTGCTGCTCGATCTGTTCCTGTGGTTGGGGCCGCGGCTTTCGTTGGCCCCGATCTTTACGAAGTTGGGGCAGTTCTGCAAAGCTTATGCCTCGGCCCAGGGATCGGCGACTTCACCGCTGGTTGAGCAGCTTTTGCTGGCATTGGCGCAAATCTTCAACCTCAGGATCGAACAGCTTCTGCAACTGTTGGCGGCAATTTCTGAGGCAGGCGCGGCGCGTTATAATCTCTTTGCGGCGCTGTCGCCCGTGCCTTTATTCGGCGCTCCCGCAGTGATGGTGACGCGGTTGACACTGGAACGTCCAATGGGCGTGCGCCCGGAGATCGTGGTTGCGTCGCCACTTGTGGCATGCGGTTGGCTCGTGCTGTTGATCGTTGTGGGATTGGGGATCAGCGCCTTGTATCTGCGCGTGATTGGGCGTCAGGTTATCGCCGAGACGGAGTCGGCGCTCCCTGGCCCGCAATCGGGTCTGGCGCTGTGGGGGCAACTCATCACTCTGGTGTTGACCCTGCTTTTCATCTTGGGCGCTTTGTGGCTGCTTGGGCTTTCTTTTGTCATGGTGATCAGTCTGCTTGGTCGCGGTCTGGGTTATTTCGCATTGACGTTTTCGTTCGCGTTTTTGGTGTTCATAGTGTTCCATTTTATCTTTGCTATTCCGGGGATGGTGCAATTGCGCCGTACTCCGCTGCACGCGCTCCAGGAAAGCATCTTACTCACGCGCGTGGATTTCGTCAATGTTTCTTTGTTGGCGCTACTGATTCTGGTCATTGATAGAGGTTTCAATGTAGTGTGGAACTTGCCCGATCCGGCGACCTGGGCCACGCTGATTGGCATCGCCGGACATGCCTTTGTCAGCACAGCGTCGATCACAGCTTTGTTTGTTTTTTATCAGGATCGTTTGAATTTCTTGCCGACGATGGAGAAGGCGCGCGCGCCTCAGGAAGCACCGGCACATTCGTAGATGGGTGACTAAGCGACAAATCGTGCCCTGTCTACCGTCTACTTTATACACAGAAAGGAAACGCACCCATGGTTCCGAAAGCAAAAAATGACGTGAAGTACGATGCCTCGACGATCCAGGTTCTGGAAGGATTGGAAGCTGTGCGCCGCCGCCCCGGCATGTATGTCGGCGGGACGGACGAGCATGCGCTGCATCACCTCGTCTACGAAGTGGTGGATAACTCGATTGACGAGGCGCTCATGGGAGCATGTGATCACATCCGCATCATCATCAACGCCGATTCCAGCGTAGAGGTGATCGATAACGGGCGCGGCATCCCGGTGGGTATCCACCCAGAGAAGGGAATCTCGGCCTTACAGTTGGTGCTGACGACGCTCCACGCCGGCGGCAAGTTTGGCGATGGCGGCTACAAGGTCTCCGGCGGTTTGCACGGCGTAGGCGCTTCGGCAGTCAATGCGCTTTCGGAGTGGATGGAAGCGACGGTCAAATCCAATGACGGTAAAGTCTACCGCCAACGGTACGAGCGCGGCATTCCCGTTACCGGCGTGGAGGTGATCGGCAAGTGTGACCCTCAAGATACCGGCACGACGGTCGCATTCCGCTTCGATCCTACGATCTTCAAGGATAAGGATCTGCAGTACCACTTCGAGACGCTGGCACAGCGTTTCCGCGAGATGGCGTTTGTGACGAGGGGTGTCACCATCGACCTGATCGACAAACGCGAAACGCCCTTCCCGCGGCAAATGACCTTCTACTTTGAGGGTGGCATCCTTTCGTTTGTCAAACATATCAATCGCAATCGTAAACCCCTCCATGATCCCATCTATGTGGAGAAAGAAGTTGAGGGGATCACGGTAGAAGTCGCGTTGCAATATGCCGACAGTTTCAACGAGACGGTGCTGGCCTTCGCCAACACCATCAACACAGTCGACGGCGGCTCGCACTTGACCGGTTTCCGTTCGGCGCTCACCCGCACGATCAACGACGTGGGGCGCAAGCTATCGGTGCTCAAGGATAGCGATCCCAATCTCACCGGCGATGACGTCCGCGAAGGTCTCACCGCTGTCGTCAGCGTGAAAGTACCCGACCCGCAGTTCGAGAGCCAGACGAAGGTGAAGCTGATGAACCCGGAAGTGCGCTTCGCTGTCGAGGCGGCGACCGCCGAGGCCGTGGCCGAATTCTTCGAGACCGATCCGCGCGCGGCGCGCCGCATCGTCGATAAGGGCCTCACCGCGTCCAAGGCGCGGGACGCCGCTCGTAAGGCGCGCGATCTGGTGATTCGCAAGAGCGCGCTGGAAAGCCTCACCCTGCCCGGCAAGCTCGCCGATTGCTCTAGCCGCGATCCTTCGAACAGCGAATTGTTCATCGTCGAGGGTGACTCGGCCGGCGGTTCGGCCAAACAGGGCCGCGACCGTCACTTCCAGGCCATCCTGCCGCTGCGTGGGAAGATCCTCAACACCGAGCGCGCCGGGTTGAACAAAATCCTGGCCAATAAAGAGATTCAGGCCATGATCTCGGCGCTGGGATGCGGCGTGAGCGACCAGTTCGATATCAGCAACCTGCGTTACAACCGCATTATCCTGATGAACGATGCCGATGTCGATGGCGCGCACATCACCACGCTGGCGCTGACGTTCTTCTTCCGCTATATGCAGCCGCTCATCGATGAGGGTCACCTCTACATCGCCCAGCCGCCGCTCTACCTGGTCAAGTCAGGCAAGGACGCGCAATACGCTTACAGCGACGCCGACCTCGAGGAAGTGATGAAAGCCTTCGACGGCCGTAAAGTGACGTTGCAACGCTACAAGGGTCTGGGTGAAATGAACCCGCAGCAGTTGTGGGACACCACGATGGATCCCGCAAAGCGCACCCTGGTGCAAGTGACCATCGAGGATGCTGCCGAAGCCGATCAGGTCTTTTCCATGCTGATGGGCAGCGAAGTCCCGCCGCGCCGCCGCTTCATCCAATCCCACGCGCGCGAAGTGCAGAATCTGGACGTGTGAAATATGCCTACCGGAGAAGAACGCAAAGTCGCCATATCGAAAGGCGCCTCGATTGACGGCGCGCCCATTGCTTACATCGTGACGCTGACAGCGGTCGTCGCCGTGCTGACGGTGATCCCGATCCCGATCACCTTTGTGCTGGGGACAGGCCGCAACTTCCCCATAAGCCAGGGCGTCTACCCGCTCATGGGCTGGTTGCTCGGCCCGCTGGCCGGCGCGCTCGTCGACGGCATCGGCGCGTTGGTGGGCTTGACGATCAACCCGCAGAACACCAGTTCGCTGCTTGCATCGCTCCTCGGCGCGGTGATGGGCGGGCTGGCGGCCGGCTCGATGCGCGGCGAGGGCCGTCGCCGCCACTGGTGGCTGCCGCTGACCGTCGTGTTCATCGTCTTCTACGGCCTGTATGCCGGACGCGCGGTGTTCGTCAACCGGGCTGTGTGGTGGCATGTTCTGCTCGGATCGTTCATCAACTGGTCGGCGCTGTTGCTCTTTGTGCTGCCCACCCGCACCTTCTTCGCCCGCCTGCTGGCAGATGCCAACCCGCGGCGCGTCGCTGTGGGCCTGTTCGCCGGCACGTGGATGATCGCCGGACTGGTGCATCTGAGCACCGGCTGGATCGTTTACTGGTTGATGAACTGGCCCAACAC
>DAOUAY010000002.1:0-3869 GCA_034432995.1 Anaerolineae bacterium
AGCGCACACGCTGCAAGAAAGATCAGCGTGTGGTCTACGTGGACCTCACGCCCGAAGGCCGCCGCCTGGCCGAGGAGACCCCGCTCGGCGGCATTCCCCTGCTCCGCGAGCGCCTCAAAACCCTGCCCCCCGAACGGCTCGCCGTGTTGGACGAGGCGTTTTCGGAATTATTACGCCTGATGGAGATAGAGAATCAATGAATCAGCGAATCGACGATTCGGCGAATCCAAAATCTAAAATCAAAAATCTAAAATCCAGCGATTTGAAAATTCTGCTGCGCTGCTTTGGCTATCTGCGGCCCTCCTGGAAGCTGATGGTCGGCGCGTATCTGGCGATGTTGCTCATCAGTGCGCTGAGCGTGGCGAATCCGCAGTTGCTGCGCTGGGGCATCGACCAGGGCATCAAGGCCGGCAATATGGGCGCTTTGGGATGGGCGGCGCTGGGTATCCTGGGGTTGACGTTGTTGAACGGCGTATTCAGTTTCTTCCAGGGACGCTGGACGGAGCTGGCGTCGCAGCAGGTGGCCTACGATATGCGCAACGACATCCATCGCAAACTCTCGACGCTCTCGTTCGCCTACCACGACCAGGCGGAAACCGGGCAGCTACTTTCCCGCGCCATCCAGGACGTGGACCGCATCCGCTTTTTGACCGGACGAGCGACGCTCCATCTGATCAGCGGCATCGTGACGTTTATTGCCGCGGCAGTGATGATGGTGATGATGAATCCCCTTCTGACGCTGCTGGCGATGCTCACCGCGCCCCTGCTGTTCTACCAGACCTTCACCTTCGCGCGGAAAATCCGCCCGATGTGGCTGGCCTTGCAGCAGCAGATGGCGATTTTGACGACGCGGCTGGAGCAAAACCTGCGCGGGATGCGCATCGTCAAGGGCTTCGCGCAGGAACCGGAGGAGACGGCGCGCTTCGAAGCCGAAAACGCAGTCTGGTTCAACATTGCGGCGAATTCGGCGCGACTGCAATCCATCAGCGGCCCGCTCATGGGGCTAATCACCAACATCGGCTCGATCTTCATTCTGTGGTATGGCGGGCGATTGGTAGCGCAGGGCGGGTTGACGATGGGCGAGTTGGTCGCGTTCACCGCCTACATGGGCCAGTTGGCCGGCCCGGTGCGGATGTTGGGACGCGTCATCCCCTCCATTGTCCAGGCGATTGCCTGCGGCGAGCGCATCTTCGACATCCTCGACGCCGAATCCGAGGTCGAGGAAGCGCCGGACGCGGTCGCGCTGCCGCCGGTGCAGGGTCACGTCCGCTTCGAGAACGTGTCCTTCGCCTACTTTGGTCGTCACAAGGTTTTGGAGAATGTCGGCCTGGACGTTCCGCCGGGACAGATTGTCGCCCTGCTCGGCGCGACCGGCTCCGGCAAGACCACCATCATCAACCTCATCCCCCGCTTCTACGACGTGACGCTGGGCCGCGTCACCATCGACGATTACGACATCCGCGACGTGACGCTCAACTCACTGCGCGCGCAGGTCGGCATCGTCTTGCAGGAAACGACGCTCTTTGCCGACACCATCCGCGCCAACATCGCCTTTGGCCGCCCGGACGCCACCGAGGACGAGATCATCGCGGCAGCGCAGGCAGCGCAGGCGCACGACTTCATCCTGGAGATGCCCGAAGGCTACGATACAAAAGTCGGCGAGCGCGGCGTGACGCTCTCCGGCGGACAGAAGCAGCGGGTGGCGATTGCGCGCGCGCTGCTCAAGGACCCGCGCATCCTCATCCTCGACGACGCGCTGTCGAGCGTAGACACGGAGACGGAGCGGCTGATCCAGCTCGCGTTGGAGCGGCTGATGCGCGGGCGCACCTCTTTCATCATCGCGCAGCGGCTGAGCACCGTGCGACTGGCAGATCAAATCCTGGTGCTGGAACAAGGTCACATCGTCGCCCAGGGCACGCACGAGGAACTGCTGCGCACCTCCGGCCTGTACGTCGAAATCTACCAACGCCAATTGCGACCGCAGGAAATGGCGGAAGTTAAAAAGAGGCAAGAGGCAAGAGACAAGAAGCAAGAATCAGCAAATCAGCGAATCGGCGAATTCGCAAATCAGCAAATCAACAAATCTCCAATCTTCAATCTCCAATCCGCGGAGGTGGTCCGATGAGCATTTCTATCGGCGGCAGCGCCGGTTTTGGTGGGCCGCGCGGGATGTTGGACAGCTTCGGGCGGCATGGTGAGGAAGAAGGGCGCGCCTTCGACCGGCGGATCGTGTTGCGGCTGCTGGCGTTTCTCAAGCCGCACTGGCGCAAGATGGTGTTCGCGTTGCTGACGACGTTGATCACAACCGGTCTGGGGCTGGCGACGCCGTATCTGGTGAAAATCGCCATCGATCAGTACATCACGCAAAGCAACGTCGCCGGTTTGAATCGTGTGGCGCTGCTCACGGCGGCGGCATTTGTCGGGCTGTTCATCTCGTCGGCGGCGCAGCAATACACCCTCTCGCGCACAGGCCAGCAGGTATTGGCGACGATGCGCAATCAACTGTTCTCGCACTTGCAGGCGCTGCACCTGGGCTACCACGATAACCACATCATCGGCGTGACGATTTCCCGCGTCTTCAGCGATGTGGGCGTGATCAACGAATTGCTCTCACAGGGCCTCATCACACTGGCCGGCGACATCTTGTTGCTGATCGGCATCGTCGTCGTGATGGTGTCGATGAGTCCGCGGCTGGCGCTGCTCACGTTTGCGGTGATGCCGCTGATGGTGTTGGCGACCAGTGTCTACGCACGCCACGCCAAGGCCGCCTTCCGCGCGACGCGGGCGACCAACGCGGGTGTGGTCGGCGACCTGGCGGAGGACATCGCCGGGATGCGCGTCATCCAGGCGTTTGCGCGCGAAAACACGTCTCAGGCGCGTTTCGACGACGCCAACCGCGCCAACCGCGACGCCAATGTGCGGGCGATGTCGCTCTCCTTCATTTTCATGCCGGTGGTGGATTTGTTGGGGACGCTGGCCACGGCCATTGTGTTGTGGTTCGGCGGGCGGACGGTGGCGCAGGGCGAATTGACACTTGGCGTGATCGTGGCCTTCCTCACCTACGTCACCCGCTTCTTCCAACCCATCCGCGAGTTGAGCCAGCTCTACACGACGATGCAGGCCGCGATGGCGGGAGGCGAGCGTGTGCTGGAACTGCTGGACACGCCGCCGGCCGTCGCTGACAAGCCGGAGCGCGAAAATTCGCGCGCCATCGAAATGCCGGAGATTCAGGGCAAGGTCGAGCTGCGTGACGTGAACTTCGCCTACCGCGTGGACGGCCCGGTGCTGCACGACATCAACCTGACCATCGAGGCCGGGCAGACAGTGGCCCTCGTCGGGCCAACAGGCGCGGGGAAAACGTCCATCTCCAACCTGATCGCGCGTTTCTACGAAATCACCAGCGGCGCGGTGTTGATTGATGGGATAGACGTGCGCGACGTAGCGCAGCGTTCGCTCCGCGCTCAAATGGGCATCGTACCGCAGGATCCGTTCCTATTCTCCGGCACGATTGCGGATAATATCCGCTTTGGACGGCCCGCTGCGCTCGATGAAGCAGTGCAGGACGCCGCGCGACTGGCGAACGCGCACGACTTCATCACCCGAATGCCCGACGGCTACGCGACGGTCATCCAGGAGGGTGGCGTCAACCTCTCCCTGGGACAGCGGCAGTTGATCTGCATCGCGCGCGCGGTGCTGGCCGATCCGCGCATCCTCATCATGGACGAGGCCACATCCAGTGTGGACACCGTCACCGAGGGACTGATCCAGGACGCGCTCGACCGGCTGCTGGCCGGGCGCACGGCCATCGTCATCGCCCACCGCCTCAGCACCATCCGCAACGCCGACCTGATCTGCGTGTTGCAAGATGG
>DAOUAY010000003.1:0-2420 GCA_034432995.1 Anaerolineae bacterium
CTCATCACGAAGAACAAGATTATCGGCATCGTCGAGGCCATCAACTGGGGCGATAAGCTCTTCGACGAAAACGACCTGAATCTGCTCAACACGTTAGCGGGATCGGCAGCCGCGGCGATCGAGAATGCCAGGCTGTACGAAGAGGTCACCCGGCGTCTCAACGAAACCCGGCTCTTGCAGGAAATCATTCAGGCGGCGGCCTCATCGCTGGATTTCGATCATGTCGTGGCACACGTCCTCCAAACCATCCACCAGACCTTGCAGCCGCATAGCTTGAGCTTTTGCTTCCCCGATCCTCAAGGGGAATATATGCTCGTCCATCCCTCCATTGTTGGCATCCCTGTAACCACGCCGGAGGTTTTGCGCGTTCCGATGCACGCCAGTGTGACCGGACAGGTGTACCTGACCGGTCAGCCGGTGTTGATCCCCGACACGAACACCATCCCGAACTATTACAAGTTTGCAGGCGCGGTCGAGTTACTCTCCGAACTGGCTGTGCCGGTGCGTGTGGATGACCAGATCGTCGCCGTGCTCAACGTCGAACACCAGCAGCCCCACGCCTTTACCGAGCAGGATGTACATCTATATGAATCCATCGCCGCGCAGTTGGGTATCGCCCTCAAGAACGCGCGCCTCTACTCCGCCGAGCGCGAGCAGCGCCGGTTGGTGGAGCAAACCTCAGAACAGCTCGTTCACAGTGAAAAGCTGGCGGCCACAGGCCGGTTAGCCGCCGCTCTCGCGCACGAAATCAACAACCCCCTGCAAACGATTCACAGCAGCCTGGAGATGATGTTGATGTTTCCGGTGGAACCGGAACAGCAACGCGAGTACATCCAGATGGCCGACGAAGAGGTACAACGGCTTATCAGCCTGGTCACGCGCATTCTGGAGTTTTCCCGTAAACCCAAACGCTCCCCCCGCCCCACCCAACTGGACGTTGTGATAAACCGCGTGCTCGGCCTGACAAACAAACATCTCCAACACCGCAACATTCGCGTTGAAAACGATGTTCCGGCAGACCTGCCTGCGGTGTTGGTCGATGATGGCGAATTGGCGCAGGTTTTCATGAACCTGGTGCTGAATGCCGTGGATGCCATAGGCGAAAACGGCCTGCTGAGGGTGGAAGGTCGCCTGAGCGAAGATGGCCGCGCGGCAGTCAGTTTCACCGATACCGGTCAGGGTATGGCTCCCGAACACCTGGCGCGCCTCTTCGAGCCGTTCTTCACCACAAAAGAAAAGGGAGCTGGAATGGGCTTGAGCGTCAGCTATGACTTGATCAAGCAATACGGTGGCGACATCACCGTCACCAGCCAGCCGGGGCAAGGCTCGACTTTCACCGTGTGGCTGCACACCACCGAGAGGCGCTGATGACCGAAAATGTAGCCCTATACACAACCGCTTTCCCCGGCGCGCGCATCTTGATCGCCGACGATGAGCCAGGCATTCGGCGCACGCTGATGGAAATCCTCAGACGGGTGGGCTACCATCCATCGGAAGCCGCTTCAGGGACAGAGGCCCTGCAGAGAATCCAAACCGAGCCGTTCGATCTGGTTTTGCTCGATCTGAACATGCCTGGGATGTCGGGGACGGCGGTCCTTGCGGCCGCCCGTCCTTGCGCTCCCAGTACGATCTTCATCATCATCACCGCCTACGCCACACTGGATTCGGCCATCCAGGCATTGCGGCATTGGGCCTTCGATTACCTCCTCAAGCCCAGTTCCGTGCACGAGATTCTGCGCGTGGTCGAAAACGGGCTGGCCTCACGCCAGCAACGGGTGCCGCCCGATGATCCGGTGGCGTTGCTGGAACGCGCGTTAGCGACGCTCAAAAACGCGCAGCCAGATGCAGGACCGGATATGGTCGTAGGCGCCGCCTCGGCCCCCACAACCGCGTCCACCGAGCGATTTTTGCAGGCCCCCGGCCTCACCGTGGATACCCACAAGGGCCTGGCGATCGTCGCGGAAGACGCCATCAGCCTCACCCCCACCGAACTGGACATCCTGGTCTACCTGATGCGCCACGCCGGGCGCGTCGTCCCTGTGCAAGAACTCGGCGCACACCTGCAAGGCGTCGAAATGACCGTCCACGCCGCCCGCGACCTGCTGCGCGCTCCCATGCACCGGTTGCGCCACAAGATCGAGGACAATCCGGCGCACCCGCGTTTCATCCATACCCTACGCGGACGCGGTTATCTGTTCGAAGTGCGTTGAACGAGAGAAGCCTTCAGCTCTCAGCTTTTAGCTTTCAGCCTTCAGCTTATAGCGAGCAGCGCACGTGTTTACAGGACGCGCTTCACCCACTCCGCCGCGCGTTCGAGTTCGCCATCGCGTAGCGGGCCTTTTTCGCCGGTCACAATAAAGCCTGCCGGCACTACCGCCTGCGTTCCGCCCTTTTTGACGAGCTGCTTCCCAATCGGTTCG
>DAOUAY010000004.1:0-2971 GCA_034432995.1 Anaerolineae bacterium
GACAAAACCGTCAATCTGAGCGGGTGGAGCATCGGCGATGCGTCGAACATCGGCGATTACGGCGACGGGCGCTACGTATTCCCGGCAGGGGCGCAACTCTTGCCAAAGCAAGTGATCGTCGTGGCAGCGTGCGCGACGGAATTCGCCAAGCTCTATGGTCTCAATCCCACCTACGAGTGGACCGCCTGCGATCCGCTCGTGCCCGATCTGCTGCCGGTCGGACAATGGGAAGGCTTCGGCATAGCGTTGGGTAATTTCACCGATGAGGTGCTGCTCCTGGACGCGGCGGGCGTCATCGACGATAGCGCCGCGTGGGGCGGCGTGCCGCGCGCGGGCGTCATCCCCTTCCCGATGGAGCCGGACAGCTCGTTCCCGTCGAACGCCTCGCTCAAGCGCTATCCACCCCAGTACGACCGCAACGACTGCTCGCGCGATTTCTACATCAGCTACCAGCCCTCGCCGGGGCGGGTGAGCGGATCAGAATGACACAGGGTCTCATTATTCTCGCTTCAAGGGGATCGCCAGTACTGCGCGGCACAAATAGTTGCCCGGTTCATGCTTGCCAGGGATCGTCAGATCCCGGCGTGGCGCGCAAGAAACGCGGATCTGGCGATCCGCTCCGAGCGTGGCTAACTGGCGATCCGCTCCGAGCGTGGCTAACTGGCGATCCGCTCCGCGCGTGGCTAACTGGTGTGAAATTTCTGCCACGATGTACCAGAGCCTGTTGGACGTGGTAATCCTTGTCAAGCGCGGGTTTGGCGTTAGAATACCTTCGTTACAGTTCGGCGTTCAACCTGTAACCTGAACCTATCTTTAGGAGAGACAATGCTCAACTTTTTTAGGCGCAAGCGCGAGAAATCGCGCATCTTATGGCTCGACCTGGGCGATTTAGGCGACCTGGTCAGCCCCAACGGGCCGCACGAGCAATGGCAGGATCACGGGCTGGGCCTGCTGCGCACGATCATGCACCAGAACGGCCTGATGACCGACATCCTCTCGACGCGGCTGATTACGGAGTGGCCCCAACTGGAAAAGCAACTGCCGGGCTACGAGATGATGATCATGAACGTGCGCAGCTATACGTTCCCGGTGGCCCGCAAAGCCGCGCAGCTCTTCAAACAGATCAATCCCAACGGCGTGGTGCTGGCCGGCGGGATGCACGCGACGGTCGCCACCGACGAGATGCTCGAAGTGCCGGAATTCGACCACATCTGCAAGGGACCGGGCGAGAAGATCATCGTCGATCTGGCGAAAGACCCGCAGGCGTTTCCCCGCGTGGTCGAGGGCGTAGGCGCGCGCTCCATGGCCGAGTGGCCGATGATCGACCGCACGCTCTGGCCGCAGCCGCACCGCCGCCTGCGTCGCAATTTCTACTGGCCGCTGGAACCCGCGTGCGGCTGGGGGCCGCCGCCGGTCGCCACGCTGCTCACCAGCCGGGTATGTCCCTGGCAATGCGTCTTCTGCAACGAAAGCTCCTACATCCCCCACATGGGCCGCCGCCCGGTGGATATGGTCATCGACGAACTGAACTATCTCGACGACCATTACACCGTCGGCTCGGTGGTCATCCACGATTCGATGTTCTTCCAGAACCCGGCCTGGCTGAAGGAATGGATCGAGAAATACCCACGCCGGGCGAACAAGTTGTGGTCGTATTGGGCCGCCGGGCGTTCCGACACGGTGCGCCAGTGGCCCGATCTTTTCAAGGCGCTGGTGCGCGAGACGAACTGGGACCTCATTTCCATCGGCTTCGAGTCGGGCAGCGATCGCATCCTGCGCCTGCTCAACAAGGAGTGCACCGAGGAGGACAACTACTTCACCATCGATCTGGTCAACAAGCTGGGCGCGGAATTCGAACGCCAGGGACGCAAGCCGCCGCGACTGTGGGCCAACATCATCCTCGGCATCCCCGGCGAGACGCCCGAAGACGCCTTCAAGACGATGCGCATGGTCAAGTCGATGCGCTACGTGCTGCCTTCGTTCTCGTACTACGCGCCGTATCCGGGATCGGCGTTGGGCTACCAGCTCATCGCCGAGGGCAAAAGCCTGATGTCGAAGGATAACTATCACCGCTTCCCTGGCGATGAGAAAGTGAAGGGCGTGAATTACGCCTTCTACCGCGACTTGCTGGCCGGGGGGTACGACGACGAAATCAACCGGGGCCTTTCGCCACTCGACCGGCAAAAGCCTGGCGTCTACACGGAGGCATTGACGAAAGCATGAGCAACTATAGGGCTTGCGCCGGATCACAATCCGGCGCTGCGTGCTACATGGAGGCATCGACGAAAGCATGAGCAGTTTCACACATCCGCACGCCATGTTCGTGTTCGAGATGAAAAACGGCAAGCAAAAGCTAGCCTACGGACAAACACCCGAAGACGCACTCGACATTCTGCGCATCCGTCTCACCGAAGACGAAATGGCGCAGATCATCCCCGATCGTTACCTCAAAATCTCGGCGCGCGAGTTGCAGGCGCACATCGACAACCTGGGGTAAATCCGTGGCGACACAATGGCACACGTTGGGCGGCGGGCATTACGCCCTGACCAGCGGCGCGAACATCGGCGTCATCGTTCGAGAAGGGCGGGCGATCATCGTTGATGCCGGACTCGACAAAGACGCCGCGAGAAAAGCACTGCGTGCGCTGGAAAGTACGGGCGCAAAACCAGCAGCCCTCGTCATCACCCACGGGCACGCCGATCACTTCGGCGGGGCGGGGTGGCTGGCGCAGCAGGCCGGCATCCCGGTCTACGCGCCACCGCTGGAAGCCGTCTTTGCAATGCAGCCACTCCTCGAACCGCTGTTTCTCTACGGCGGCGCTGCCCCTATCGCCGAGTTGCAGGGAAAGTTCACGCTGGCGCAGCAAGGCGTAGACACGATCATCCCGCTGGATACAGGCGCGCAAGTCATCGCCGGCATCCCCATAGACATCGTCCCCTTGCCCGGACATGCGCCGCAACAAATCGGCGT
>DAOUAY010000005.1:0-3011 GCA_034432995.1 Anaerolineae bacterium
GCCATCACGCCGTCTTCTTCCACCACCGCGCGCTGCGTGACCAGGTTGTAAACGTTGGTTGACCAGTTCTGAATCGTCGTGTAACGCGCTTGCGCGCCCTTGCCGACGAAGATTTCGATGACGCCGGTGTGCAGGGCAGCGGTTGTATATTGAGGCGCCGTGCAATTGTGCGAGATAACGCCTTCACAGAGATAAGACTCCTCTTCTTCAACCGAGAAATTGTAAACCTCGGTCTGCATTTCCTCAACAGTAATCGAGCGAATTGGGACATACAAATATTGCGCGTCTAAATGGAATGGCGAACCACTCCTACTGCCGTCTGGCGCTGGTCTATCAACCATTTCTCCAAACTGCGCGTTATAGGGAGAAGCAATAATAACAGCATAAAGAGGTTGACGCGGCGCTTTGCGTTGTTGCATATTCACAGAAGCAGGTATCCCCAAACGTAAAAGCGCATCACGAAAAGCATAGGCCAAACTGCGGGAAATGGAGTTATAGCGAAACATGTTTTTTCTAGGCCCATAACTGCCGTCACCGCGCCACATACCACGCACGAACTCCCTTAGTAAGGATAATGGCGACTCTAGCACCCAATCAGGTACATGCTTATCATAAGCCGTGCTCCCAAATTCATAAGCAAAAGCCCGCGCTATTTCTGTAGAACAAAGGACCAAAGTTTGTCCATTTTGATAAACTTCGTTCTCGATTGGCGCTTTTTTGCCATAACGGGTCAACAATGCAATAGCATCTTCAATATACTCCGTTTCGTGTGCGCCAAAAGACAAGGTCAGATAATGTTCGTTACTGATATGACCTTCAGAAAAGAAATAGCCTAGCAACCGATAAAACTCCGGTTCTTGAGGAAAACTGACCTCTCGTTCGATAGCTGTCAACATCCCTACTGGACGTAATGTGATTGTGACCCGTGGAGAGGATTCTGCCTGACTGGCCGGTTGTCTCACAGGAATGACAAGATAATCTCCCACAGAAAGCTCTGAAGCCGGCAACCATTGCGGGACAAAGATGCGATTACGCTCATGTCTACGTTGACGTTTAACAGCCAAGAATGGATGTTCTTCAGTCACGCGCAATTCTTGCGCGGTATCGCCATAATAGCGAATCGTATAAATCTTACCGTTATATGGCCGGCGCATCGTATAGTAGACTTTGCGATAACGTCTTGTGTGCGTAATCACTTCATCGCCGGCAACAATTGTTTCTATCGGTTTGAGGCCATCCCGTGTGGCAACACGACTTCCGGCTAAAAAGCAACCTTCGATGTAATGCACATTGCTGCCATTTTCAGCAATAATAATTGTGCGTTCGAACTGCCCTAAACTCTGCGCGTTGATACGGAAGTATGCCTGTAATGGGATTTCCACATCCACACCTGCCGGAACGTAGACGAAGCTGCCGCCCGACCAGAAGGCGCTGTTCAACGCGGCGAATTTGTTGTCGGCAATAGGGACGACGGTGCTGATGTACTTCTGGACAATTTCGGGGTATTGCTGGACGGCGGTGTCCATATCCACGAAAATGATGCCGTGGCTCTCCCACTCGGCTTTGAGCGAGCTGTAGACCGACTCGGAATCCATCTGCGTTTCGACGCCGGCGAGGAACTTGCGCTCGGCTTCGGGGATGCCCAATTTGTCGAAGGTGTCTTTGATCGCGTCGGGAACGTCGTCCCAGGTGCGCGCTTTTTCAGGGGCGGCGCGCATGAAGTAGTAGAATTCCTCGAAATCGAGCGCGCCCAGGTCCACCCCCCACGTCGGCATCGGCATCCGGTTGAAGATGTCCAGCGCCTTGAGGCGGAAATCCAACATCCACTGCGGCTCGTTTTTGAGCGCCGAGATGCTACGCACGACGTCCTCGCCGAGACCGCGCCGCGACTGGTGCGCGTAATCGATCTCGGTCTTGAAATCGTACCGCTGCTGTTCTTTGAGATCGCGGAGATCATCGTGCGGCGTCGCCATAGACTAGCTCCTCACGCGCACTTCTTCTTTGACCCAGTCGTAACCTTTTTCTTCCAACACGTCCACCAGGCTGGCGTCGCCGGATTGGAAGATGCGCCCGTCGTAGAAGATGTGGACGAATTGCGGATAGATGTAGTTGAGCAGCCGTTGGTAGTGCGTGATGACGAGGATGCCCATATTGAGTTCCTGCTGCAAGCGGTTGATGTTCTCCGAGACGATGCGGATCGCGTCGATATCGAGGCCGGAGTCGGTCTCGTCGAGAATGGCGAACTTGGGCTTGAGCAGCGCCATTTGCAGGACTTCGGCGCGCTTTTTCTCGCCGCCGGAGAAGCCCTCGTTGAGGTATCGCTGCAAGAAGGCCGGATCCATCTTGAGCTTGTCCAGGTCTTCGTTCAGCTCTTTGCGAAATTCGCGGAAGGGAATCAGATGCGCGTTGAGCCGTCCGCGCGCGCCGGGCTGCGCTTTGGCGCTATAGCCGCGCATCGCGCTGGTCGCCGCGTGCAGGAACGTGTTCAGGGTAACGCCGGGGACGGAGACGGGATACTGCATCGCCAGGAACAGGCCCCGCCGGGCGCGCTCATCAGGCGGCAGTCCCAGAAGACTTTCGCCGTTGATAAGCACGTCACCCCGCGTTATCTCGTAATGCGGGTGGCCCGTCAGCGCGTAGGAAAGCGTGCTCTTGCCGGAGCCGTTCGGCCCCATCAGCGCGTGGGTTTCGCCTTGCCGCACGACAAGGTTCACGCCTTTGAGAATCTCTTTGCCTTCCACGTTGACGTGCAGATCACGAATTTCCAGCGTTACCGGCTCCATACCTTACTCCTCCCGTTATGTCAACGGATTGAACGGATGAAACGGATAGGTAAGACAAAAATCCGTTCAAATCCGTTCAATCCGTTGACAGTATAGGCGAAACGCGGGTTTTGTCAAGGTTTTTTCTTACAAATTCAAGGTCATAATCCCCAGAAAAAACGGCCAGCATCGCAATGCTGGCCGTCGAAATCACAACACGAGCGGGCTAACCGCTGAACGCTCCGCTCA
>DAOUAY010000006.1:0-13140 GCA_034432995.1 Anaerolineae bacterium
TTAACTGCATTTTGATAAAATTGATATTGCTAACCGGAAAATCAATTTCATTCAAGATAAAAATAAAGATTTCTCTGTGTTCTCCGTGTCTCTGTGGTGAATTTTCCTTTTTGCAGTAGGGTCAGGCTTGTTCATTCATACGCCGATTTTCTGGTTTTTATATTGTGTTTGCCATCCGATACACATCACGTAATGGCACGCCGTGTTCCTCTGCCAGCCGCCGGCAGTCCTCATACTCCGGCGCGCGTTTCATCGTCCCGTCGGGCAATTCCGCCACCTTGACATGCACCGGGCCGTAGGGCGTGTCCACGTGCTCGATGACGCGCGGGAGGGCGTGGCGGATCACAGTCTGCTCGCGGATGCCCAATGTGGTGGTTTCCGTAAAGAGGATGGCCGTCATCGCTTGCACGTCATCCGGGCGGCAGAGGACGCGTAATAGCGTGGCAGGACGGTTCTTCTTCATCTGGATGGGCGAGAGGTAGACGTCCAGCGCGCCGGCCGCGAACAGTTTGCCCATCACGTACTCGTAGATCTCCGGGTTGAGATCGTCGATGTTGGTTTCGAGCACGGAGAGGTAGACGGTAGACGGTAGACGGTAGACGGTAGACGGGGATTGGGGAGTGGTGGAGTGCTCGTGGTCGTGTTTATGATCGTGGTGATGGGGATGATCGTGTTCGTGAGGGTGTTCATGATCGGGCGTGTGCGGATGATCATGCTCATCGTGGTCGTGGTGATGAGGGTGTTCGTGGTCGTGCTCATGATCGTGAGGATGTTCATGACCGTGTTCGTGTGGATGCGGGTGATGGTGGTGCGGCGTTTTGGGTTTGAGGGCGGGTGCGGATTCACCGATGAGCACGCGGATGACGTTGGGGATCGGCAGGTCGCGCGATCCCGCGCCGTAGCCGAGCGCCTGCAACTTCATCGGCGGGATGGGGCCGAACGACGCCGCCAGCGATGTGAGCAGCGCGGCCCCGGTCGGCGTGACGGTCTCCATCTCCAGCGGCGAGCCGACGATAGGCGCGCCCTTGAGCAGCGCGACGGTCGCGGGCGCGGGCAGCGGAATCTGGCCGTGCGCGCCCCGGATGAACCCACGTCCGAGCGGCACCGGCGATACCACGACCTGCTCGACGCCGAGTTCGTCCAGCCCCACCAGCGCGCCGACGACATCCACGATGGTATCCACGCCGCCCAACTCGTGCAGGTGAACGTCCGCCAGCGTCGCCCCGTGGATGTGCGCCTCGGCCTCGCCTATCCGGCGGAAGATGGCGACGGCACGCTCTTTGATTGCAGACGCGAGATCGCTGTTCATCACGCTGGCTTCGATGTCCGCCAGACGACGCTCCGGCACGTCGTCGGCGACGATCACATCGACTTTAGTGGCGGCGAAGGCATTTTTCGCCACGCGCCGCGCGCGCAGCTCGAAATCCGCCAGGCGCAGCGCCGCCAGCCGCTCGCGCAGAGTCTCCAGCGGCAGCCCCGCGTCCACCAACGCGCCCAAAATCATATCCCCGCTCGCTCCGGCGATGCAATCAAAATACGCGATTTTCATGCCCGTTTACCTTTCCCAAAATGGCCTTACTTCAGCGCTTAAGGCGGACACAATCCGCCGTCCCCGCAGCGCCGGATTGTGATCCGGCGCAAGCGGTTTTGGCTAAAATCAGAATCCGTTAAAATCCGTTCAATCCGTTGACGCTTTACATACGCCGCAAGACGAAGTGCGCAAAGATGGCCGCCCCGTAGCCGTTGTCGATGTTGACGACGGCGATGCCCGACGCGCACGAGTTGAGCATCGTCAGCAGCGGCGCGAGGCCGTGGAAGTTGGCCCCGTAGCCTATGCTCGTCGGCACGGCGACGACCGGGCAAGAGACCAGCCCGGCGGCGACGCTTGCGAGCGCGCCCTCCATCCCCGCCACGGCGATGACGACGTCCGCCGCGAGCAGGCGATCCAGTTCGCCGAGCAAGCGGTGCAGGCCCGCGACGCCCACGTCGTAGGCGCGCTCGACGCGATGCCCGAGGAATTCCAACGTCTGCGCGGCTTCTTCCACCACCGGCATATCCGACGTCCCACCGCAGACGACCATCGCGTAGGGCGCATCATCCGGCAGGGGGGCGCGCGGCGCCCGTTCCAGCGTGATCAGGCGCGAGGTCGCATCGTAGCGCGCTTCCGGCAGTTGCGCCTGGATGAAGGCCGCCATCTCCGGCGGGACGCGCGTCCCCAACACGCGGTCGTGATGCTGCCACAGCCGCGCGAGGATCGCCGCCGACTGTTCCGGCGTTTTGGTCTCGCAGTACACCGTCTCCGGCAAACCCTGCCGCAGCCCGCGATGCACGTCCAGCCGCGCAAAGGTGTCTACATCATCATAGGGCAGCGCGCGCAGGCGCTCCATAGCTTGTTCTACATTCACATTCCCGGCCTGTACTTCGGCCAGCAGGTCGCGTATTCTACTCTCGTCCATCTTTACCAATCACCTCGTTCATGCTCCCGGAGCGAAATCCTACTAAATCCAACGCCACGTAGGCGTAACCAAGCGCTTTGAGCGCCGCGACGATGTGTTCCCGGTGGGCTAAAATCACGTCGAAATCGGCCTGCGCCACCTCGATGCGCGCCACGTCCCCGTGATGGCGCACGCGATACTGGCGCAGGCCCAGGTCGCGCAGCACGCCTTCGGCCCGGCCAATCTGGGTGAGCTTTTCCGCCGTGATGGGATCGCCGTAGGGAAGGCGCGACGCCAGACACGCCGACGAGGGCTTGTCCCAGTTGGGCAGGCCCAGGTCGCGGGCCAGCGCGCGGATGTCGGCCTTGGTGAACCCGGCCTCTTGCAGTGGGCTACGCATCCCGTACTCATGGGCCGCGCGCGCGCCGGGCCGGTAATCGCCGGTATCGTCGGCGTTCGAGCCGTCGATGACGTAGCGGTAGCCGTGTTGCTGCGCGTACTCGACCAACTGCTGGCACACCGAGGCTTTGCAGAAGTAGCAGCGGTCGGGCGTGTTTGCCAGGAAACGCTCGTCTTCCATCTCGTGTTTGTCGAAGACGACGTATCGCGCGCGCGAATCTGCGCGCCCGATTTGTTGCGCGATGGCTTCGGCCTCGGCCAACTCATAATCCGGCAGCGTCGGCGAGACCGCCGTCACCGCCAGGGCGCGCTCGCCCAAAACGTCGTGGGCGAGTTTGAACAGCAGGGTACTGTCCACCCCGCCGGAGTACGCGACGAGCACGCTTTCCATATCCAACAAAATCTGTTTGACTCGTTCAACTTTGTCGTTCATCCTTATCCTGTCCTTTACAATGAAAAAGGGCGACCGGTAGGGGCAGCCCTTTCACCTACGTGATAGGGGGTGATTATCGCACAAAACCTGTCATTAAGCAAACATGCGAAGTAGCCAACCTCGAAACAGCAAGCGGGCCATCTGTTGCAAAGACCCGTCTTAATGGTAGAATAACGCAGCGCACAAACCAGGGCGGAAAGCATCTGCCAGACACTGAAGGGCGCAGAAGTCAGAACACCATCCTGCCATTGTGCATCGAAGGTCGCTGTGACAGATAAAAGTGGGAAGTTTTCCGGGGAGTCCCGAAAGGTCACGCGCGCGGCAGTCGTCATTTTTATTGGGAACATCATCAGCCGCGCTTTGGGACTGGTTCGGGATATGGCGAAATCGTACTTCTTTGGCGCTGGCGGGGCCGTCAGCGCCTTCGACGTTGCCGCGCAAGTCCCGACGATGTTCTACGATCAGTTCGTCGGCGGGCTGCTCAACTCGGCGCTCGTGCCGGTGTTTTCCGATTATGCGCACGACGAGAGCCGCGAAGAACTCTGGCGCGTGCTGAGTTTCGTCCTCTCCCTCATCACGCTCCTGCTCGGTGTGCTGGTGCTCTTCGTGGAGATTTCTGCTCCGTGGATCGCTGGCGTGTTGGGCAAGGGTCTCGATCCGCAATACCTTGATCTGGCGACGGCCATGATCCGCATCACCGCGCCGGCCGTCTTCTTTCTTAACATGGCCGGGTTGTTCTCCAGCGTGCTGTATGCGCTGCAACGTTTCACGTTGCCCGCCTTCACTGCGGCGGTGTTCAATGCGACGGTCGTGGTGGTCATTTTCGCCGGGCATAAGACGCTGGGCGCGCGCGCGTTGGCGGTGGGCTGGCTGTGCGCCAGCATCGCGCAGATGCTCTTCCAGTGGCCCGGGTTGCGGGGTGCGCGGCTGCGGTTGCGCCTGACTTTCCCTCTGCACCCGGCGTTGGTCAAAATGGGACAGCTCTATCTTCCCATCGGACTGGGGTTGTTGGTCGACCAAGCCGCCGTGGCCTTGAGTTTCAACATCGCCTCGCGGACCGGGCCGAGCGGCATCGCGTGGATGAAGTACGCCGCCACGTTGATCCAACTGCCGCTTGGGCTGGTCGTCACGGCGATCTCGATTGCGATTTTACCGACACTGGCGCGGTACGCCTCCAACGCCGATGAAGACGCCTTCCGCGCGACGCTGGCGCAAGGACTGCGCCTGGTGCAAATCCTCATCATCCCGGCGGCGGTGGCCCTGTTCGTGATGGGCGAACCGGTCGTGGCGCTCATTTTTCAGCGTGGTGAGTTTATGCCCGCCGACACGCTCGCCACGGTCGAAGCATTACGTTTTTCAATTCTGGGACTGGTCTTCGCGGCGCTCGATCAGCCGTTGGTCTTCGCATTCTATGCCCGCAAGGACACGTGGACGCCCGCTCTGGTCGGCGTCGCCACGAACGCGCTCTACGTTGTGCTGGCCGTCGTTCCTTTGCTGTTCGGCCCGCCTCGCCTGTGGGCGCTCATCCTGGCGAACTCGCTCAAGCTGATGGCGCACGCGCTGCTGATGCTCTACTTCTTCTCGCGTAAGGCGGGCAGCTTGCGAACGTATCGTATCAGGCGGACATCGTTGGCGGCGATCGGCGCCTCGATCTTGATGGTGGTGCCGGTGGTGGTGATGCTGGCGACGCTGAAGGGAGTCGTCCCGGCGGGAGCCCTTGGCTATCTGATTCGGGTGCTGACCGCCAGTTTGGCCGGCATCACGGTCTATCTTGTCGCATTACGTTTTATGGACGTGGAGGAATTGACGCTGCTGCGCCAGGCCTTCCGCCGTCCGCCGATTGCTGAGGCATAGCATTGATGAACCACAGAACGCGAATCATACGGGCGCTCCTCGCGCTCATCCTTTTCCTGTTGACGAGTTGTGCTGGAGAAGTGCAGCCGGCGCCTCAGGAAGAGCACATTATTGTCCTCTGGCACGCCTTTACCGGCGCGGAATCGCAGGCGTTGCAAGCTCTGACCGATCGGTTCAACGCGGACAATGACTTGAACATCGTCTTGCTGACGGAATACCAGCAGGACATCATCACCAAAATCTCAAGCGCTACCGGTGAGCATCGTCCTGACCTGGTGATGCTGTGGCCCAAAGACCTGCAAGCCTACATCACTGCCGGATTGATCGGGACCACTCCCGACTTCTCGCCGGCCGTGCGCCGCGAGCGCGCCGACCTGCTGCCTATGGCCGAGGCGCTCTATTCGGTCAACGATACGCTGCTGGCGCTGCCGATGGGCCTGGCAACCTACATGCTGTACTACAACGTGGACTGGTTGAGTGACCTGGCTTATATGCCAGAGACGGTGACCTGGGAGGATTTCCGCCGGACGGCTTGCGCGGCCACAAATCCTACCGGCGGGCAGGTAGGCTTGGGATTGCCTGCCAACGCCAGCAGCCTGCTCTCCCTGTTGACTTCTGGCGGCGCGCAGATTGTCGGCGCAGACGGATTTTACAATTTCGCCGATAACGCCGGTCAGCAGACGGCGCTGGTGTTGAACGAAATCCTCGGCCCGTGCGGCGTCGTCTACCGCGATATGGATGATGGCATTGGGCGACTGAGCCACAGCTCGTTGGCGATGCTGGTGGAATCCAGCCTGCGACTTGATGACATCGACCAGGCTGTGATTGCCGGGCGAAACTTCAAGCTCGGCGTAAGCGCATTACCTGGGCCGGCTGGACCAGGACCGACGCTGTGGTATGGGCCGGGCATGGCAGTCGTCGCGCCTGAAGGGGGACGGCGTGATGCGGCTCTCAACGTGCTGGGGTGGTTCTTCTCTTCGGAAGCGCAGGCAATGTGGAGTGTCAACACCGATTACCTGCCGGTGCGCCGTTCGCTCATCGAGAGCCGGTCGCAGACTGAAGGGCTGAAGAATGTGGAAACGGACCTGTTGGAGATCACGTTGGCGGCGGCGGATCAGGCGACCTGGGTGGCCTGGCCGCGCTTCACGGACAACATGGCATGTCGCGCTTCGCTGCTGCGTGGATTGCTCTCGATCGGGGAGGGTGTGACGATGCCAGGGGCTTATATCGACACGGCCGTCACCGCGTGCAATACGGGGGTCAAACCATGAACGATTGGGTCATTGCGCATCGCTACGCAAAACGGCGCGGGCTGCGATTTGCCCTGGCTGTGTTGGCGGCCGTGATGCTCCTCGCCAGCGTGGCGTATCCGGCAGCGCAGCAGAGCAGTCCCCCCGTTGATCTTTACCAGGCGATCAACCGTGCGCGGCTGAACGAAGGGCTGGCTCCGCTCGGATTGTCGACGTTGCTGACTCAGGCCGCGCAGCGTCACGCGGACGATATCGCCAGGCGTGGCGCCGCTTCGCACGAAGGCGCGGATGGTTCCGCCTACCAACAGCGTATCCGCGAGGCTGGCTATCGCGCGTGGAACGACGGCTTGCTGGTCAACGAAGCCGTGTGGCTGGGGCTGGGCGGGCCGGTCGACGCGCTCAACTGGTTCCGCAATCGCGCCGAAGAGTGGGCGATCTTCACCGATACGCGCTATCGTGAAATCGGTGTGGGATATGCCGAAGACGGACAGGGCGTGCACTACTTCGTGATCGTGTTTGGCGCGCGGCCCGGCGTGCTGCCGATCTTCATCAACGATGGGGTCGGCGTGACCGACTCGCCGGTGGTGGCCGTGCGCTTGACGAACGAAGAAGCCGAGCCGATGGGCGAGGGGGCGTGGATTGGTAGAGCCATCGAGGTGCAGGTGAGCCACACCCCCGACTTCAACGGTGTGCCGTGGCAGCCCTGGGAGCCGCTGCTGCCGTGGGCGTTGTCCGGGATGGAACCCGGCGAGTACGCCGTCTACGTGCAATTCCGCGATGGCGCAAACCGCACTGCCGTCGCCGAAGCCACCATCCGGCTCGTTGCGCCCGGTGAAGCGCCACCGACGCCCACGGTGCTGCCGGAGCTGACCGGTGGGTCGCTGCCGTCTCCAGAATCGCCATCCCCAGAAGTGGAAGGTACACCTCAGCCATCGCCCGAAGGGGGAACGGAATTGCCATCCCCACAAATGGGGACGCCCATCCCCACACTGGCCCCGGAGTTCCTGGAACCTCTGCCGACCTGGACGCCCCTCGTCGACTTGGAACCGGTCGCGGCTGAAGCCAAACCATCGAACTGGCCGGTGATCGCCGGATTCATCTTGCAGGGTGTGGCGTTGCTCCTGGGGGCTGCTGCTTTCTTGCGCCGCAGATGATCCAATCCTCAAGGCGCAACGCATTCAAAAATGCGTTGCACCTTTCACGTTTATCCCCCCATCCACACTTGTGAACACGGTATGCGATGCAATTTGTGATCTACTGAGACTATCTGACTAGCGACTATCAGACTATTTCCGGAGGTCTTGATGAAAAAACTCAAACAACATCCCAAGTTTGGCATCTTTCTGCGCGGCCTTTACGATTACGCGCTCATTTTCGTCGGGTCGGTGATTATCGCGGCGAACGTGCCGCTGTTTCTGGAGCCGAATCGCGTGGTCTCCACCGGCGTGACCGGCATCGGGATGCTGGCGTATTACCTGTGGGGCTGGCCCATTGGCCTGGTGACGTTCTTGCTCAACATTCCGTTGTTGTTCGCGGGGATCAAATATGGCGGTGGAGTGCGCTTTTTCGTCCGCACCATTTTTTCGGTGGTGGTATTGACGGTGTCCATCGATGTGTTGAGCCGCCATCTGTCTCCCGTCGGCGGCGATCCGTTGCTTTATACGCTCTTCGGCGGGCTATTGGATGGCATCGGCATCGGGTTGGTGCTGCGCGGGCGTGGAACGACCGGCGGCACGGACATTGCCGCGCAACTGCTGGCGCGCTATCGCGGGTTGTCGTTTGGGCAGGTGTTGATCGGCATCAACGGGGCCATTCTGCTCGGCGCGGCGGCGGTCGTGGGCATCGTGCCGGTGCTGTACGCGCTGGTCGTCAACTTCGTTTCGGGGCGCGTGGTGGATTTCGTCCAGGAGGGCGTGGGCTATGCGCGCTCGGCGTTGATTGTCTCAGACGCGCATGTAGCAGTGCGCCAGGCAATTTTCGAGAAATTGGGGCGCGGCGTGACCGTCCTGGAAGCGCGCGGCGGCTATACGGAAACGCCCCGACCGGCGCTGTACGTCGTTGTCTACCGCACGCAGGTTACGCATCTCAAAAGCATCATCGCGGAGATAGACCCCAACGCTTTTGTTGTGGTCTCCGAAGCGCACGAGGTGCTTGGGGAAGGCTTCCGGTCGGCAACCGGGGCCATTTAATGTGTACCAAAATGCGCACAGTGAACAGGGGGTGTCGGACTTGACGCCCGGATAAAAACATCTATACTTATAAAAAAGTGTTGACTTTTTTATCCATTCACAAGAGGTAAGAAGTGGACATCACTCCGCCGATGAAAGCTGCGCTCACGTTGTTTTGTGAACATGCGGGTACCCTGCGCACGTCCGACGCGCTGCGTCTGGGTATCCACCCACGCACGCTCTACGCGCTCCGTGATGCTGGTCTGGTCGAGCCATTGAGCCGGGGACTCTATCGCTTGACCGAACTGCCGCCGCTGGCTAACCCTGATTTGGTGACAGTCGCTCACAAAATTCCCCAGGCTGTCGTCTGCCTGGTCTCGGCGCTCGCTTTTCACGGGTTAACCACGCAGATTCCCCATGCTGTGGATATCGCTTTGCCGCCCCGATTCGCGCATCCGGCTTTGACATCCCCGCCCTTGCGGGTGTTCCGTTTTTCCGGGTCGGCTTTCAGTGAAGGGGTCGAACTCTATACCCTGGACGCCATACCGGTACGCATCTACGCGCCTGCCAAGTGCGTGGCCGACAGCTTTAAGTACCGGCGGAAACTCGGTTTGGATATTGCACTAGAAGCTTTGCGCACCTACCGCGCCCATCCTGCCTTTAAGGTAGATATGCTGGTCAGTTACGCGCAAATCTGCCGCGTGGATAACGTGATGCGCCCTTACCTGGAGACATTGCTATGACCCACAATATCGCGGCTTCGGTTCATCAACGCCTGCTCAATCAGGCGCGCGCCCAGGGGCGTCCTTTTGATGAGCTATTGCAATACTTCGCTCTGGAACGGTTTCTCTACCGCCTGGGACGCTCGTCCTACGCAGCGAAATTTGTTCTCAAGGGCGCTTTGATGTTCAACGTCTGGCAGGGCGCTTCAGCGCGTTCTACCCGCGACGTGGACTTGTTGGGGCATACGGATAATCAAGTCGCTTCCGTGGTGCAGGCAATGCAAACCGTCTGTCGAGAAGAACCACCGGATGAGGACGGATTACGGTTCAATGCCGAGGCTGTCACCGGCGTAGCCATCACTGAAGCCGCGCAATATCATGGGGTGCGCGTATACTTGCCCGCGACATTGGGCAATGCGCGTATTCGTCTGCAAGTGGACGTGGGGTTTGGAGACATTGTGGTGCCCGGCCCGACGTTGGTACATCTGCCGACAATCCTGGATAATTTTCCGCCGCCGAAGCTCCAAGGTTACAGCCGGGAAAGCGCAATTGCAGAAAAGTTCCAGGCTATCGTGTATCTGGGCTTGGTGAATAGCCGGATGAAAGATTTTTACGACATCTGGTCACTGGCGATGCACTTTGCTTTCGAGGGACCGGTGGTGGCATTGGCGCTACGCGAGACTTTCCGCCGGCGCCAAACACCCTTTCAAGTGATGCCGGTAGCTTTCACTCCGGCGTTTGTAGACAACCCGGAAAAACAAGTGCAATGGCAAGCCTTCGTGCGCCGCCTTCCCCAAGAACTTGCACCGCCGACATTGGAAGTTGCTGTTCAGGGCGTTGCTGCGTTACTGCAGCCGGTCGTTCAGGCTTTGGTCGAAGGGCAGGATTTTGAGCAATATTGGAGACCTGGGGGACCGTGGCAGGAAAGACAAAGACGTGAGTGAAAATGATTCAGACCCTCGGTATTGATTGGCTCAATGTCCGTAAACAGATACATGAAGGACGCTATTGCTGTTGAATAGCTCTCGATTCCAGCCACCCCACCGTTCCTTCAGTCGCAGACCCGCAATCCGCGCCATCAGGTCAAGCTCACTCGGCCACGCATACCGCTGAACGACCGGGTTCAAGGAAATCCCTGCCTCTGAAAGGGACACGTGGCTTTCCTCAATCATTTGCGTCGCTGCGTCATGGCGCAGGATATCGAGTTTCACCTCATCCACTTCGATGCTCTCTGCATCCACGTATTGATCGTTGCGTAACCGGTAGAGGAAGGTGGGCATATACGTCTCTATCACAAACACACCATCAGCGGTGAGATGCGCGGCGACATTCTGGAAACAGCGCACCTGATCTTCCTGGGTCAACAGGTTGAAGAGCGAATTCCACACGACATAGATCAAGCGGTAGACGCCGGTTACGGCTACATCGGCAAAATCGCCGATTGTGGCCGCGATTTTGTCGCCGCCTGGCTTGGCGCGCAACTGGTCGAGCATGGCCGGCGCTATGTCGATGCCGTCTACCTGGATGCCCTGCGCGGCAAGCGGCAATGCAATCCGACCGGCGCCAATAGCAAGTTCCAGGGCTGGCCCGCCATGCGCCAATTGGGCGAGGAACGCCACGGCTGCGCTCTCATCGCCGCGTTGGACATCACGATACGTCTCGGCGACATCTTCTCCAAAACTGATGACTGGCTTGTACCCTTTCATCTTTATGCCGCTGCTTCTCCTGCTAACACCGTCTCCAGCGCGGTGATGGCGACTTCGATCATGCCATCGTCCGGCTCACGGGTGGTGAGCCGTTGCAGCGCCAGGTTCGGGGTGATGATCGCCCGGATGATCGGGTTGCGCGCGTGTTTGCCGGTGAAGCGCAGCACTTCGTAGGCGATCCCAGCGATGACCGGCAGGAGCAGCAGCCGCGACGCGATGCGGATCACAAACGCAGGCCGGCCCAACGGCGCAAACACCAGGATCGAGATGAAGACGACGATGAGCAGGAACGCCGTCCCGCAGCGCGCGTGCGTGGTCGAAAAAGTGCGCACGCTTTCGACGGTGAGCGGCGCGCCGGCCTCGTGCGCGTTGATGGTCTTGTGTTCCGCCCCGTGATAGGCGAACACCCGGCGGATGTCCTCCATCCGCCCGACAGCGGCGATGTAGCCGACGAGCAGGCACAACCGGATAAGCCCTTCGACGATGTTGAACAGCAGCGCCCCTTTTGGAATGAGCAACCCCGCCAGGAACGACGGCAGCACCATGAAGAGCGCCGCGCCGCCGAGCAGTCCCAGCGCGCCGGTGGCAAAGCCCATACCGCCGCTCATCTTGAAATCCGGGTCCTCGGCCTGCCCGACGACTTCTGCGGAGAAGAACAGCGCCTTCATCCCCAGGCCGAGCGAATCCCACAACAGCGGGATGCCGCGCAAGAATGGGACCTTGCTGAAAAACCCCCGGTAGAAATTGCCCAACGGCTCCTGTTTGACGATGATCTCGCCTTCTGGTGGACGCACGGCAATCGCGGCATTGTATTTGCCGCGCATCATTACGCCTTCGATGATGGCCTGTCCGCCATAAGACCAGCCGAGCGTTTCACGTTTTGTCGTTCCCACGGTATCTTCTGACATTGGTTCTCCTAAAGTTGGTAATCAGTAATCGGTAATCAGTAATCGGTAATCAGTAATCGGTCATTGGGGAACGGGCGTTATCAACCACTAATCACCAATTACCAGTTACCAGTTACCAGTTACCTTATAAACGACGGGCCTTTTCCCACGCGCTCAGGATTGCACGCTGTAACAACACTTGCGCCATTTCCATGCGATATTCGGCGCTGCCGCGAAAATCGCCCACAGGCTTCAGTTCGGCTAACGCCGGCAGCAGCGCGCCAGCGACCTTCTCGCGGGTGAGCAGTTGGCCCTTGAGCAGATGCTCGGTTTTGTAGAGCCGGGCGGGTTTCGCGTCTACACCGCCGACGGCGGCGCGGACTTCGGTGGGGAGGCCCTCATCCACGGCGACGTAAGCTGCCGCGCACACGATGGGTTTGTCCTTCGGCGAGCGTCCCACCACCTCGAAGGCGGCGGCGCTGCGCGCGGGCGGGCGTCTGACGCGCACTTCGGTGATGAGCACGCGCGTCTTGATCAGCCGGTCGCGGTAAGCCACGAAGCTGGTGAACGGCGCGGTATGCACCACCGGGTCGGCATAGAGCACGTCGGTGTTGAGGACGAGCAGCGCCGTTGTGACTGGGTCCGCCGGCCCGGCGACGATCAACGTGCCGCCGAGCGTCCCCTGCTCGCGTAGATTGCGCGATTGTGTGTATCCTGCCGCCCGCGCCAGAATTCCGTCGGCGAGTGTGCCCGCGTCGGAATGGTCGATGATGGCCTGGAGCGTGACGGTCGCGCCTATACGCACGCCATCGACGTTGCCTTCGAGGACGTTCAGGCCCGCTTCCTGCAAATCGACGACCATCTCCAACTGCGTATCCCCTTGCGCCACCGTCCATGCGCCGCCGCCGATGTAGATGGCGTTGGGATTCGATTGCACTAGCGCGACGGCATCGTCGATGTCCTTAGCACGTTTATAGACTTTTACATTCCGCAACATACGCACCTCTGTAGCGAATAACGAATTACGAATAACGAATTACGAATTACGAATTACGAATAACGAATTACGAATAACGAATTACGAATTACGAATAACGAATTACGAATTACGAATAACGAATCGCGAATGGCGAACTACTTGACTACCCACAACTCATAACGCACAACCCTCAACCCCAGAATGTGCGTTCCTCATCCCATGTTTTGAGCATTTCTCTTGACGGGCAAACGACGACGGCGGTGGCTTCGGCGGACACGGCGCCGTCGGGGAGGCGGATTTCTCCGGC
>DAOUAY010000007.1:0-11267 GCA_034432995.1 Anaerolineae bacterium
GTCAGCCACGCGCTATCTTGCCGGGAGTGAAAGCCCAAGTGCAAACGCTGGCACACACTTCTGCCTATGTGACGTGGTTCGAGCAAGGTTGCTTGTTAAGGTTCACCGAACACAGCCTGTTGGCCGGTTCCATTCTGTATATCGTCCGGCAGACAGCCTTTCAATTGGCGCTGCCATTGTTCAAAAGTTGCGTTTTTGCGCCCAGTTGACCATTTTGGCCGCTGGTTGCACAAATCTTACGTTAGAGAAGTACGGAATACAAGTTTAATTAATACCTGTTTCAATGCACGTTCCTCTCAACAAACCATTCACTATCCTTGTAGCGGCCTGACCATCTCCATAGGGATTCACTGCCCGCGCCATTCTATCATATACCGTTACATCCTCTAACAATCGCCGCGCCCATGTAATCATTTCTCTTGGCTCTGTTCCCACCATCTGCACCGTTCCGGCATCGATTCCTTCCGGACGTTCCGTCGTCTCTCGCAACACCAACACCGGCTTACCCAATCCCGGCGCCTCCTCCTGCAGGCCACCGGAATCGGTCAGTACCAACGAGCATCGCTTGATCAAATGGACCATCGGCAGGTAATCCAACGGCGGCAACAAGGTAATATTGGAGACGGTATCCAGTAGACGGTAGACGGGGCCTTGGACATTAGGATTCAAATGCACAGGATACACAATATGCACATCCTCCTCATAACGCTCTGCGATCTCACGCAAGGCGGCGCAGATGTTTTCCAACGGCTGGCCGAAATTCTCGCGCCGATGCGCCGTCACCAGGATAATACGTTTGTCCCAGGAGATGCCGGCCAGCGGGCCGGTTTGCACATCGTAGGGCATCTCGGCAACCATTTTCAACGCGTCGATGACCGGATTGCCAGTCACATAGACCGTGGCAGAATCTACCCCCTCGCGCAACAGGTTCGCCTTTGCGGTTTCGGTGGCGGCAAAGTGTAGGTCCGCCACCACACCAGCCACCCTGCGGTTGATTTCCTCCGGAAATGGCTGCCATTTATCGTAGGTGCGCAGGCCGGCCTCTACGTGGCCTACCTTTACCCTATGATAGAACGCTACCAGGCTGGCGGCCATCACCGTCGTCGTGTCGCCCTGTACCAATACCCAATCCGGCTGCTCTTGCGCAATCACCGTATCCAACTCAGTGAAGACGCGCGCGGTCAAGGCGGCAAGGGATTGGTTGGAGCGCATCAGGTCAAGATCATAATCGGGGATAATGCTAAACAGGGTTAAGACTTGATCCAGCATCTCGCGGTGCTGCGCGGTCACGCAGACCCGTGAAACGATTTCATCTGAGTGTCGCTCCAGTTCCTTGACCACCGGCGCCATCTTGATGGCTTCAGGGCGCGTGCCAAAAATCGAGAGCACTTTCAACATTTAGAAATCCTGCATCTTGTTGTTTCCCAACAACAAAACTTCAAACCCGGCAGCCCGCCAGACTTCATGGTTCAGCACATTGCGCGTATCGAAGATAAAAGGCCGTTGCATCACGCGTGCTAGCCGCGCTATGTCCAGCTTCAGAAATTCACGATGGTGCACCAACAACAAAAGGCCCTCTGCGCCGGTCGCTGCCATCTCAACAGAATCCACCAGTAACCCCGTCAGATCACCGTTAGACTTCACATAAGGATCGAAAATACGCACCTCAGCGCCGGCTTCACGTAACAGATGCACGACCTCAATCGCCGGACTTTCGCGGATGTCGTCTACATTGGGTTTATAGGTCACGCCGAGCGCCGCGAATATTCTGCCACGCAGGTCTCCTAACGTTTCACGCAACTTCGCCACCACATACGGGGGTTGTCCGTCGTTAACCAGGCGCGCTTGATGAATCAGCTTAGCGATATCTGGGGCAGCCTCAACAAAGAACCATGGATCCACGCTGATACAATGCCCACCGACTCCTGGGCCAGGTTGCAGGATTTTCACCCGGGGATGCCGGTTGGCAATCGCAATGGCCTCCCATACGTTCACCCCAAAACGGTCGGCGAGACGGGCAAATTCGTTGGCGATGGCGATGTTGATGTCCCGATAGGTATTCTCCATCAGCTTGACCATTTCCGCCGTCGTCGCGTCGGTCAGCACAATCTCGCCCTGGACAAACGTGGCGTACAAATCGCGTCCAGCTTCAGCCGAGGCACGATCGACGCCGCCAATCACACGGGAATTCTCGACCAACTCGCGCAAAATCTGCCCTGGCAGCACGCGCTCCGGGGAATAGGCCAGCAGAAAGTCTTGTCCGGCCTGCAAACCGGAACGCTCCAGGATCGGCTGCACCAAATCTACCGTGGTGCACGGCGGCGAAGTGGATTCCAGGATCACCAGGTTTCCTCGGCGCAGGTAAGGTATAATTGCCTCCGCCGCTGAAACCACATAGCGCATATCCGCCGTCTTATCCGCGTTAATCGGCGTCGGCACCGCGATGATAAACGCATTCGCCGGTTCAGGGGATGCCGCCACCCGCAGATGCCCAGACTTGATGGCCGCCTGCACCACCGTCTTCAGGCCGGGTTCTTCGATGTGAATATCACCGCCATTGAGCGTCTTCACAACAGCCTGATTGACATCGACGCCAATAACTTCCAGTCCGTGCGTAGCGAACATACTGGCCGTAGGCAACCCAATGTAGCCTAATCCTAAAACGCATACTTTAACCAAGATACAGCCCTCCTTGAGTTCTCAGCCAGTGTCTTGTCTTCGCACTCCCCATGTGCAACGCCGCCTGTATCTGCCGGCCCAGCAGCCGGCTCCGCGCCGGGCTGCACTTCCGCCAATCCTCAGGTTCTCATCGCTGCCCGTCGTCTCGCCAGCGCGCACAGCCTCACAACATCGCCGGTGCCATTTCCTGTCCCGCCCGCTGGCCGATCTTCAGGATGGGACTGGCGTCATCCTCGCGCCGATGTCGTTCGCCCATAGCGATGAGTTCGGTGCGGCTGTTCGTAAAGGCGCGCCAAGACCAGGAACGCTACATCAGCGCACAACCCAGCCCAATAGCTACAATGTCACATCCTCGGCGTAGCTGTAGACCTCAATCCCCAATTCGATTGCCAGCGCCCGCGCGCGCGCATCGACCATCGGCGAGATTACCAGCGTCCGGTCAGCCTTCCGGTTGTGTCGTTTTTCATAGAAGCGCACTTTCCGCTCAAAGATGACCATGTCCGATTTGCTCATGGACGACTTGATTTCGCAGAGGAGCAATAACCCATTCTGAATAATCACATCCAATTCCACCTGGTCGGGCCGCCCAAACACTTCGCCTGTGTCATCGTATTCCGTCACATTCAACACTTCGACACCAAAGGAAGTTTCCAGAATACCGGCCAGTGCATTGCGGAAAGACTGCTCGGTTTGCAGTCCCCAACGTGCTCCCAGCGCCCCAATGGTGCTGTCGTACTTCCGCCCCAGCCCACGGATCTCGGTCAACATGGCGTTAATCGTCGCCTGATTTTCGTCCCATTTGCGGTTCTGCTCGTCCCATTTGCGGTTCTGCTCGTCCCACTTGTCGTTCTGTTCCTCTCGCAACGCCCGCAACTCTTGTTGATTTTGTTCCCACCTGCGGGTATTCTCCTCCCGATCGCGGCGCAATTCGTCTAACACCCGGTCGAAGCGGCTTTCGGTCTCACCCTTATCCGCGTAACGTTCCCGCGTCAGACTCAAAACCCACTCACGCATCTCACGGTCGCGCCGCAAAATGCCCGGCAGTTCCCGGCGAATCAATTGCGTCAGTTGTTGGTTTTCCATAGTGCCTCCTGACTGCTCAAGCCATACGGCTTATAACCCCATTATACCACCGCTATGCCGCCACTATCCCCCGTATTGCCTGACCTGCGCCGCCACCCACGCATACGTCTTTGCGATCCCCTCACGCAGCATCGTCTGCGCCTGCCAGCCCAGCAGCCGGCTGCGTTCCTTGCTGAAATTCCGCGACTGGACCCCCACCGGACCCTCCACGTACCGGATGCCGACCTGCTTGCCGGAGACGTCGATGACGGCCTGCACCAATTCGGCCACCGTCACGTACTCCTCGCCGCCCAGGTTCACCGCGCCTTGCAGATCGGATTGAGTCAGCCGGTAGATGGCCTCGACCATGTCATCGACGTAGGTGAAGTTGCGGATGGCCGTGCCATCGCCCCACACATCGACCGTGCCACCCTCCGCCGCCTCGGCGACCTTGCGGCACATCGCGGCCGGCGCTTTCTCGCGCCCGCCGCGCCAGGTACCTTCGGGGCCATAGCAGTTCTCGAAGCGCGCGATGCGCACCTGGATGGGGAAGTGCCGGGCGTAGGTCTGCGCGATCCGCTCGGCGTAGAGCTTCTCCCAGCCATATTCGTTGTCCGGATGCGCGGGGACGGCGTCGGCTTCGGTGAGCGCCGGTTCGCCGGGTTGCATATCGCGGTAGACACACACCGAGGAGGAGAAGAAGTAGCGCGGCACGCCGATTCTGGCCGCCGTGTCGATCATATTCACGTTGATCAGCGCGCTATTGTGCATAATTTCACATTCGGCGGTGTGGATGAAGCCCATGCCGCCCATGTCGGCGGCCAATTGGTACACCTCGTCGAACGTTCCGCCATCCACGGAGAGCGCCTGCCAGCAGTTGTGGGCCTCACGCAGGTCGAGCAGCAAGAATTCGTCGGCCTGGGTGGGGGCGAACTCGTGCGCCTTGATGTCGACGCCGCGCACCCAATAGCCCGCACGCTTTAGTTTCTTCACCAGATGTCCGCCGATGAACCCACCGGCGCCGCAGACCAGGGCCTTTTTCACCATTTGGGTTCCTCCAAAGTTACAGATTGAGAGTCAGGAATCTCATACATACGCTAGATTGGGATCATCCCGAATATACGCTAACTGTTGCCCCAGATAGGGCAACACCGGCAAGCCGTGCCAGCGACGCAACAGGTGATAGGTTGGCGAGGTCAACAACCGGCAGGCATCCACCGCATCGCACCACATCGCCTTGCGAACCTCATTGACGATGACCACGTCAGGCAGCCGGCCAAAATCCCAGGCAGCACACAGCCGAGCAATGAAATCCACCCGCTCGGCGAACGTGTCCAGGGTTTGCGGCGGCGCCATATCTGGATACAACCCACCATCAATCCATGTCGATGACATTCAGGAACACCTCCCGGAACCAGGTTCGCACCTGCTCTGCCTGTACCCGCGCAGATGCGGCCTCGATTTGTGACAAAGGCCGGTGTTGTTCGATGCGCGCCAGATGGGTTTCAATCGCCAGTCCGGCGCGCGCCTGCTCCGAGTCGCTGCCCGCAAGTTGCTGCCGTCGCCGCCATAGCATCCAACATTGCTCCGGCGTCGTCAAACCGGCCTGGCACACAGCGTAAATATCACGAAAATCGCGCGGCGCACCGCGTTCGATCAAGGCCACCATCTTGCTGGCAACCAGATCAGGGAGACTGTCCAGCCACACGTCCGCCCACGGGAGTTTGGCCAATGGTTCCAATTGGACATCCCGCGCCGCGATCTGAAAACTGAATACGATCTGTTCTTCCACGGCCAACTCAACACTGACAACATCCCCCCACGCCCGCGTCTTGATTTGTCCGTAGGGTGCGAGCGTCGTCTCCAACACACGGATGACTTCAGTGCGTACGGGTTGTGTCGCAGCATCAGTCCACCAGGCATCCACATCGTGTGTGGTTCGGTAATCCAGATAGTGCAGCAGTCCGATCCCGCCCCCTACCGAAATCGCCTCGCCCAGGCCTTGATCGGCAAGTGCGTTTAAACACGCCTGCATATACACAGACAAATGTGCTGGTTGACTTGATTTACTCGTCTTCATAAGACTAATGCATTCTCCGCTATAAGGCTACCCACCCATTGCCGATAGCTGACCGCTGATCGCTGAAAGCCAACAGCTAAATACTTCCGTTCAACACCCGCGCCGGGCCATCGGATTTGCAGAAATGCACGCTGTAAAAAGCCGCCGCGTTGGGATGCGCCGCCGGATACCGCGCGTCGATAAAAGCCCGAATCTCATCGCGGCAGGCCGGGTCGCTCAGGCCGATGCAACTGCCCCGGAATCCCGCGCCGCTGAAGCGCGCGCCGTACACGCCGGGCGCGTCGCAGAGGATATTATATAGCGTCACCAACTGCGGGCAACCGGATTCGTAATTGTGGACCGAACTGGCCCCCGATTCGCGCATCAACCGGCCAATCGTAGGCACGTCGCCCGCCCGCCAGGCCACCGCGCCCGCACGCACGCGCGTCACCTCGGTGAAGAAGTGTCGCGCCCGGCGATCCAGTGGGGTCGGCAATTGCGCACCGAACTCCGCGTACACATCCTCCGGCACCATGCGTAAGCGCGGCTGCGCCGGCGGCATCTGCCCGGACCAAGTCAGCAGCAAGCGCGCCGCCTCCTCACATTCGGCTACCCGGGTGTTGTAGTCCGTCCCGCCCAGGGATTTTTCCACCCCGGAGTAGACCACCAGAATGTCGAAACCGTTTCTCTCGTGCGGGATCGGAATCTTCTCGAACGCCACCGACTGGCAATCCAGATAGGTCAGCGTGTCGCGCTCGCTTTTGAGGATCATCGACTGATCCATAATGCCGTTCTTCAGCCCCAGGTACACGTTCTCGATGTAGCGGTCGAGTTGGATGTTCTCCTCGGCAGAGATGGTCAGGTCGTTCGCCGTTTCCAGCGCCAGCAGGTACGCCACACCGACCGCCGCCGATGAACTCAGCCCCCCGATAGGCATACTGCCGCCCACCACCGCGTCGATGCCAGTCCGCAGGCTATGCCGCTGCTGTAGCGCCAGCGCCGCGCCGCGCACGTAGTTGCCCCAATCCCTGGGAGATTTTGGCGGCACGTCGTCCAGCGCGAATTCGACGCAGCCGGGAAAATTCAGGCTCTCGACGCACACTCGCCGGTCGCGGCGCGGGACAAAGGCCAGCAGGATCACGCGATCCAGCGTCATCCCCGTCACCAGCCCATCCTGGTGATCCACGTGCGCGCCGAGTGGCGAAATCCGCAACGGCGCGTAGACCACCCGGATGTCGTTATCCGCGCAGCCGGTACGTTGCTTGAGGCGTGGCCGCAATTGTTCGATCTGCATCGTCACACTGACGGATCAGCGCGAATTCAGGAACCCGCGCGCTTCCAGATAAGCCACGATCTTGCGGGCGTTCGCTTCGGGCGTTGTCTCGACGGTATCCAGGACCAGTTCTGGATTGAGCGGCTCTTCGTAAGGGTCGTCGATGCCGGTGAACCCCTTGATCTCACCGCGCCGCGCGCGGGCGTACATCCCCTTCACGTCGCGGCTCTCGCACACCTCGATGGGCGTGTCGACGTAGACCTCCACGAAGTGGTCCTCGCCCACCATTTTGCGCGCTTCGTGGCGGGTAGCGCGATAGGGGCTGATGGCGGCGCAGATGACCGTGCCATTGTGGCGCGAAATCTCCCCGGCCACAAAACCGATACGCAAAATGTTGGTGTCGCGGTCCTCTTTGCTGAAGCCCAATCCTTTGGAAAGATGCGTGCGCACCACGTCGCCATCCAGCACCGTCGCCTGCCGCCCGCGCTCCAACAGCATGGGGACCAACGCTTCGGAGATGGTGGACTTTCCCGCGCCGCTCAGCCCCGTGAACCAGATGCACAGGCCCTGCTTGTGGCGCGGCGGATTCGTCTCCATCAAAATCTGCGCCGTCTCCGGGCGGGTAAACCACGCCGGCAGCAGCTTGCCCTTCGCCAGGAATTCGTCGCGCACCTGCGTGCCGGAGATGTTGGCCGTCTTGACGTTAGCCGGGACTTTGGAAACCTCCTCGTAGCGATCCTCATCCACCAGGTAGACCAACTCCTGGAACTGCACGCCTTTGACGCCGAGTTCGTCCTCGTACTGCGCCATCATCTCCTGCGCCTCATACGGGCCGTAGAATGGCTTGCCGGTGCTGTCGTTGCCCGGCCCGGCGTGGTCGCGCCCGACGACGAAGTGTGTCGCGCCGTAATTGCGGCGGATCAGCGCGTGCCATAACGCCTCGCGGGGACCAGCCATACGCATCGCCAGGGGCAGCAGGCTCAACGCGGTGTTCTTGTCGTAGTAATTCTCCACCAGCGCCTTGTACACCCGCACGCGCGTGTAGTGATCCACATCGCCGGGCTTGGTCAGCCCCACCACGGGATGGATGAGCAGGCTGCCACCGACCTGCGCCGCGGCCCGTTTGGTCAATTCCTCGTGGATGCGGTGGAGCGGATTGCGCGTCTGGAAAGCGACCACGTTGCGGTTACCCATCTGTGTCAATAGCGCACGCATCTGCGCGGGTGTGCGGCGGATTTCGACGAAATCGTAGTAGACCGGCAGATTGAGCACTTTCAGCTCGCCGGAGATGCACAGGTCACGCCACTGCTGCATCTCGGAGACCAGCGGATGCCGGTGATCGGTCGTACCGCAGACCAGCCGGGCCTCGCGCGTAGGATCCCAGCGAAAGACCTCTTCGATGCGCATCACGGCGATGATGTAGTTGCGTACATCGCGCAGCGTGATCCACTCCTCGCGCGTGGGCAAGTCTTCCTTGCTGATCGTCAGTGTGATGGGGATGGGGAACAGGGTTCCGTCCGCCAGCCGCATCTCGGTCAGCACGCGCTGGTAGTCGGCCTTCGACATGAAGCGATCGACCGGCGAAAAACCACCCACCGCCAGCAGTTCCAGGTCGCACAGGTTGCGATCGGTCATCTGCAATGATGGGAAACGGTTCGCCTCGGCCAGCAGCGTCTCGCGCTCCGCGCCGGTGACGACCAAATCGACGAGTCTGCCTCCATAGGGCGAAATCAAAAGGTCTTGGTGTTGCTGTTTTTGTGCCACAGTATCTCCTAGCGAATTACGAATTACGAATTACGAGTTACGAGTTACGAGTTACGAGTTACGAGTTACGAGTTACGAATTACGAATTACGAATTACGAGTTACGAGTTACGAGTTACGAGTTACGAGTTACGAATTACGAGTTACGAATCACTGCCCTTATAAACGATTTTCGAAAGCTGTCAAACTTTGAGTGTTAGAAACGTGCCTCGGCATCTTCCAGCGCGCGCAGGAGGCGCTGCATCTGGGCGCTGTTGGTGAGGTCGCCGCGTGTGCGTTCCAACACGCCGCGCAGTTGATCGACGCGATGCCGCAAACCGCCGGTGATCGCGTCGGGATAGCTGAACGACATCAAGACTTCGTAGGCCGCGTCCATCGCCGCCAGCAACCGCTCGGCCTCGTCCATCGCGCCCTGACGCATCACGTCGAGGCAACGCCGCCGCAATTCACTGGCGGCCTCGCACACCCCGTTGAGGTAGGTGTTGTAGGGAACGCTGAGTGCATCGAGCGCCGGCAGTGCGCCGTCTGAGATCAGCGCCAACGTAATCCGCGCCTCGACCAACTCTTTCAGCGCGTCCTGCGTGTAGCCGGCATAGAACAGATCGGGGAAAGGGGCTAAAAGCGCCTGCATTTCACGCCCCACGGCCTCGGCCTGGGTCAGCAAGTCGTTGGCCTCGTCCCAAACGTCGCGATGGCCCGCGCGGATGGCACTGGAGCACAGACGGATCAGCTCGCGGCTTTTGTTGAGCGCTTCATCGCGGGCCTGGTTGCGTGCTTCCAGGTCAGCCTGCGCATCCTCGGATAATTGATCTATCCATGTCTGAAGTTTGTCTGCCATGCTAACTCTCCGTATCCGGCGGACGCACGCCGCCGAAGAACTCGCGGGCCAGAGCGTCACCCTGACCGGGGACCACGATCTCGCCAAAACTCGCCTCGTACTTGGCGAGGTTATCTTGCAGCGCCCCTAACAGCAGTTTAGCATTCAGAGGTGTGACCACCACGCGCGCTTTCACCCGCACTTGGGGCTGGTTTGGCAACATCTGCGCCAGGTCCATGATGATTTCGGAAGGGGAATGGGAGATCAACGCGAAGTTGGCATAGATGGGTTCCAACCCCGCGGGCATCTCAACGTTGAGTGATTTCGGTTTGTTTGACATAGGTACCTCCATTATACCACTCACAAAGAACAGAGGGGCATAGACGCCCCTCTGTACGTTCGACACACCACCCTCCCGCCGTTTAGAAGGGAATTTCGCCTTCGACCTCGTACTCTTCGGGGGCTTCCGCAGCGCCGGGTGCGCCGCCCGCCTCGGCGCGACCGCCGGCTAACAACACAATTCGATCGGCTCTAACCTCAAAACTCGCACCTGCCGTGCCGTCCTGCCGGGTCCAAATCTTCGGACCGCCAGTTGCCTTATCAGGTGTCAGGCGTCCCTCGATCATTACCTGGCGTCCCTTACTGAGATACTGTGCTGCAATTTCTGCATCTCTACGCCACGCAGTCACCCGGAACCATGTGGTTTCCTCATTCTTAGAGCCATCAGGGCTATTCCATCGGTAAGTCGTCGCGATACTTAGCGTGGTCACCGGCGTGCCGTCCGGCATGTAACGCATCTCTGGATCACGGCCCAGATTACCAACGATGATCAGCTTCTGATACGACATTGCGTTGCCTCCTTTGCGTTTTAGGGGAATTGATTAAAGCCGAATAAATTGTACCCTGATCACCGTAAAGTGCAAATGCGAGAGTGTTAGCGGGTGTATTTCAGAATAGCGGATCGCCAGCCACGCTCGAAGTGGATCATCAGCCACGCTCGAAGCGGATCGTCAGATCCGCGACGCTAGTGCGCCACGCCGGGATCTGACGATCCCTGGCAAGCATAAAGATCCGCGACACTACTGCGCCACGCCGGGATCTGACGATCCCTGGCAAGCACAAACATCCGCGACACTACTGCGCCACGCCGGGATCTGACGATCCCTGGCAAGCATAAACGGAGAGCTATGCGCACCACCGCGCAGTACTGAAACCTGGGGTGGCGCGGTCAGGAGAGCGGCCACAGCAGCACCAGAGGTTAAGGCGATTCGCCTTCGATGAAGCACACCATGCCATCCACAATTCCCAGCGCCACCACATCGGACCTTTGCGTCAGCAAATCGCGGTCATCCAGCAGAAAGCCGGCTTCGATGATCGCAGCCGGGGTATTGCGGTCGATTTCGTAATAGGCATGGTAGCGTGTCATGTCGTAGGTAATTGTGTAGGGATCGAACGCCAGACCGGTGCGCGCCGCGTAATAACGGGTGAGACAATCCACCAACGTATCTGCCGAAGGGGGCTGGAATCCGGCCTCGGCGCGCGTGACTTTGAAGCCGGATTTGCCCGGGACGTTACAGGAATCGGCGTGAATCGACAGCAGCGCATCGCCCTGGT
>DAOUAY010000008.1:0-5752 GCA_034432995.1 Anaerolineae bacterium
CAGCCCCTGGAAGAGATGGGGCGTCTCGCAACGCGCATGTTGCTGGAACGCATCGGAGATCCAGAACTGGCACCCAGACGCATCGAGTTGCCCACCAAGTTGATCGTTCGCCAGTCGTGCCAGCCACCAAACTATACCGTCTGAGTCGGCTGGTTGAACGAACCGTCCATTCTGAATCGGCCTGCTCATTAGCAGCCGAGTTCGCAGGGCTACTCATCACCATGGTTATGGATAACGCCTGCTATACAGCGGTGCTCTGCTTTCGTCGTGGATCGGTCCTGCTGCAGATTCTGGGAGAGGAGGTGATGCAAGCGATCTATTGAAGCCGGTTAGTGCTGTCTCGAGGTTAGAAATTCGGTTCACTTAGCATACTTAAGGAGAGGAAAAAATGAAAGAGAACAAAAAGACCATCAGCCGCAGGGAATTCCTGCGGGGCGCAGCCCTGGCTGCTACTGCGGCAGCCGCCAGTGCCTGCGCCCAACCGACACCGGAGCAGGTGGAGGTCACACGAGTCGTCGCCGGGACCCCGGAACGAGTCATCGTGACAGCCACGCCTGTTCCAGAGCCGACAAAAGAAGCAGCACCTGATGTGCTTGGCACCTTCCCCAGAAGCGAGACGCTGATCGCCAGGCAGCTCACCGGGCGCGTCGGGACGCCCGACAACATGAACCTGTGGGTTGGCTGGAAATGGCAAGACCGCGGCCTGCAGAACCTGGCTGACGAGCCGTTATGGTCGGTTGACTTTGCCACGGGCAACATCATCAACGGGCTTGCCAGCGGTGACCCGACGTACAACGCGGACTTCACCGAATGCACAGTCCCTCTCCGCAAGGGCGTCGCCTGGAATGACGGCAAGCCCTTCAGTGCTGCCGATGTGGTCTATACGGTCGAGACCCTGATGCAGTACGAGGGACTCAATGGCCATACCTTCTTTGTGAATAACGTCGAGTCTGTGACTGCTGTGGATGATTACACGGTCAAATTCGTCCTGAAGCAGCCCAACTCCCGTTTCCACACCACCTTCCTCGACCGCTGGGGCTGCACCAGGATCATGCCCAAGCACGTCTTCGAGAAGGAAGCCGATCCGGTCACGTTTACCTTCAATCCGTATGTAGGCTGTGGGCCATACAAACTGCACAGCTACGACCCCCAGGGGTTCTGGACGGCCTGGGAAAGACGCGAAGATTGGGACAAGAGCCCGACCGGGATCATGTATGGCCAGCCGCAGCCCAGGTACATCATCCTCCAGGCCTTTGACACGGAAGGCGCTCAAATCCTGGCGCAATTGCAGCATCAACTGGACGTGGCGGAACTCTCAGCCGATGGCCTCAAGGCGCTGTTGTCGCAGTCAAAGACCTCCCGTGCCTACCAGCCGACCTTCCCCTTCGTGGTCAACAACGACCCTTGCATCACGGGCATCGTGTTCAACACCGCCCGGCCTCCGTTCGACAAAGTGGATGTCCGCTGGGCACTGCTGCTGGCGATTGACATAGTGGAGTACATGAGCATCGCCGTCGACTGCACCGGCACCGTGAGCGCGATACACACCCCGCACCTGGGCCCTTACCCCAGGTTATACCACGAGCCGATGCAAGACTGGCTAAAGTCCTTCACCATCGACGTGGGCGACGGCGAGACGTTTGCGCCCTACGACCCGGATGCGCCGAAGCGCATTGCAGATTACGCCAGGAGCCGTGGCTATGTCTTCCCCGACACGCCGGAATTCATCGAGAAGGCGTTCGGAATCGGCTGGTACAAGTATGCTCCCGAAATCGCCGAGAAACTGCTGGTGAAGAACGGCTTCAAGCGCGGCGCGGACGGGAAGTGGCTGCTGCCGGATGGCACGCCCTGGAAGATCACCTACTCGTGTGGCACGATACTTACCAACCACGATGCGCGCAATGCCCAGGCCGCCGTGCAGCAGTGGAAGAAGTTCGGCATTGATGCCTCGGTGCTTACAATGGAGAACCTTGATGCCCTGACATCCATCGGCGACTTTGATGTGGAAACCGTCTGGCCTGCGAGGGAGCCATGGGGTGCAGGTCCCGATCTGTATCGCACACTCGACGATTGGAACTCCGCCTATATCAAGCCCCTTGGAGAGCGCACGGCGAGCGCCTTTCACTCGCGCTGGTCGAGCCCGGTAATGGACGACGTCATCAAGAGGCTACGCGAGACGAATCCCTTCGACACCGAGAAGGTTGTCGCCATTGGCACCGATGGCCTCAAGGAAGCGGTCAAGAACTTGCCCACCATCCCAACCTACGGATACATCGGCTTTGTCGGCTGGGACGAGTACTACTGGACCAACTGGCCCGGCAGCGAAAACGCCTATTGCCAGCCCTACACGCACTGGCCCAACTTCAAGTACTTTACTCCATTCCTGAAGCCCACCGGCAGATAGGTCCTGCAGTTCGTAGTACAATTATCCTGGGCGGGCGCCTCGCCCGCCCAGATTCTTTCAGATAAGTGAGGTGGTCACCGTGACATTCCTGAAACGATATCTCATCCCCCGTCTCGCTCAATACGTTTTGATCATTTGGCTGGGCATCACCATTGTTTTCCTCGTTCCCAGACTCACCCCGAATGACCCTGTCATGGCTATGGTCGCCATGATGAGGGCGCGCGGTGCAACGTTGGAACCGGGCGCGGTTGACGAGATCATCGCCGACCTGACCGAGATGTATGGCCTGGAGGGCTCATGGCTCGATCAATACTGGGCTTTTTGGGGCCGGCTGTTCCGCGGTGATTTCGGCGTTTCCTTCTTCAATTTCCCCACGCGCGTCAACCAACTCATTGCTACCGCCTTGCCCTGGACTTTGGGACTCTTGCTGACCAGTACTGCCATCAACTGGATATTAGGAAATATCATTGGCGGGTTAGCAGGTTACTACGCGCGGAAGGGTTGGTCGCGAATCCTGGATGCTGTTGCCATGGTGGTCCGTCCGGTGCCCTATTACATCTTTGCCTTCACATTGCTCATACTCTTTGCTTCTACGCTTGTCTTCAAGTGGTTTCCGGTTACAGGTGGGGCGTCATTGGGAGCCAGACCCTCCTTCACCTGGGCCTACATCAAAAATGTCTTCTGGCATTCGACCTTGCCCGCCCTCTCGATGATTATCCTGGGCGCTGCGATCAATTTCCAGACCATGAAGCTGATCGTGCAGAATGTCAACGCTGAAAATTTCGTCCAGTACGCCAAATTGGGCGGCGTTACCGAAGGTCGCATTGTGAGCAAGTACGTCATTCGCAACGCCTTAATGCCACAAATCACCGGCCTGGCGCTTTCGCTTGGGCAAATTTTCAGTGGGGCGCTGATCACAGAGATGATTTATGGTTACCCCGGCCTGGGAATGCTGCTTTATAACGCCATTATCAGAGCAGATTACAACCTGATCATGGGGATCACCATCTTTTCTATCGTGGGTATCACGACGGCGATGCTGGTCGTAGACCTGACATATCCCTTGTTCGACCCGCGGGTGAGATACTATTGAGGAGGTCGGTCACGTGAAGATCCTCAGAGATCTATTCAGAGATTATCGCTTCTGTCTCAGCTTCAGCGTCCTGGTGATCATCCTGGTCCTGGCCTTCCTGTCCAATTTCTCGCCTTATGATCCTACTCTATGGAATGTCGTCCCTAAGAATTTAGAGCCGTCACTTAAACACCCGCTCGGTACCGATTCGAACGGCCAGGATATCTTCTGGCAGGCCACGTATGCGGTGCGCAATTCCCTGCTCATCTCGCTTATCGCCGCATCGGTTTCCAGGGTGATTGCCATCCTGGTCGGCATGATCGCCGGTTATAAGCGCGGCAACACCGACCGGGTATTGATGTTTATTACCGACGGCATGCTGGTCATCCCGCTCTTCCTCATCCTGGTCATGTTGGCCATGATGGTGCGACAACACATGAATCTGGCGGTTCTGGGATTGTTGCTATCGGCCTTCGGTTGGGCATGGGATGCGCGCGTGATCCGCTCGGTGGTCTTGAGCCTGCGTGAGCGAGAGTTCACCCAGACGGCCATCCTTTCGGGTACGGGGACAGTCAAACTGGTATTGAACGAATACATGCCCTTTGCCATGCCGCTAGTCTTTTCGACTTTGATCAATAATATGGGATGGTCAATTGGATCGGAGATGACGCTGGCATACCTTGGATTGGTTGATGTTAACGTTCCCACCCTGGGCACGATGCTGAATTGGGCGATCACTTACCAGGCGATGTTTTTGGGACGCTGGAATTGGATCTTGACGCCGGTGGTCTTGGCGGTCTTCATATTTATTGCTCTCTACTGGCTCTCGGTCAGCATCAGCGAGTACCTGGATCCAAGAACGCGTATCCAACGTGTCGGGGTGCAGTGAGGAGACGATGAACGAAACGATACTTAGGACAGAGCAATTGAAAGCCTTCTATGTGCTCGATGTGTTCGGCACCCAGAAGGTCGTGAAGGCGGTCAATGAAGTGAATCTCGATATCTGGGAAAACGAGGTCTATGGGATCGCCGGGGAAAGCGGCTGCGGCAAGACGACGTTGCTGAAGGCGCTCGTCGCCGCCATTGAGCCTCCGCTCAGACTGATTGGGGGAAAGGTCTATTATTACTGGTACGGAGATGAAATTGATGTCTCTTCTCTGAGCGCAGAAGACAAGAGAAGGCTGCGTCTGGAGTACATTTCTTATGTTCCCCAAGGCTCGATGAGTGTGCTGAATCCCGTGATCAAGGTGAAAGAGACGTATCAGGATTTCATCTCCAGCCACGTGAGTGGCAAGACCAGGGAGGAGGCTCTCGAGATCGCCAAAGAACAGATTTCGGAATTGGGGCTGCCGCTCCAAGTCCTGGACGCTTATCCGCACCAGTTGTCCGGCGGCATGCGACAGCGGGTGACGATCGCCCTGGCTGCGCTGCTAAAGCCCCGGATTATGATCTGCGACGAGCCAACCACCGCGCTTGACGTCGTGGTCCAACGGGGAGTCGTGCAGCTCTTGAAGGATGTCCAACGAAGGCTGGGAAACACGATCATCCTGGTCACACACGATATGGGCGTTCAGGCCAATATCGCCGATCGGGTTGCCATCATGTACGCCGGGAAAATCGTCGAGGAGGCGAAGACAGAAGAGATCTTTGGCAACCCGCGCCACCCTTATACCCAATATCTGATCAACTCCCTGCCGAGATTTGGGGATAAAACGATGCGAGAAAGCGTACCCGGAAGTCCGCCCTCACTGATGGACCTCCCCAGCGGCTGTCCGTTCCATCCAAGATGCCCCTACAGTATGGATGTCTGCACAAGGCAGATGCCGGCTCTCGTGAGCCTGGACACCCAACACACCGTTGCCTGCTGGCTGGTCGGAGAGAGGGAAAATGGAAAGACTTGTTGAAGTTGAGCATCTAACCAAGATTTTCTCATTAGGGAGCGTGCTTTCGAGAATCAGGATCACGGCGGTAGACGACGTGTCCTTCTACATCAGGCCGGCGGAAATCTTTGCCCTGGCCGGCGAAAGCGGATGTGGCAAGACGACAACCGCCAGGATGATCCTGGGTTTTGAAGAACCCACCTCTGGCACAATCGTGTACAAGGGCAAGAGGGATGAAGCGTCGAAACCCAAGAAAGTCTGGCTCACCGAGGGCGTGCAGGCGATCTTTCAGGACCCGTTTGGAACGTTCAACCCGCTCCGTCGTGTGGATCAGTATTTCTTCGAGACGGTCCATAATTTCAGATTGGCAAGCAGCAAGGAGGAGGCGGTAGAACG
>DAOUAY010000009.1:0-21287 GCA_034432995.1 Anaerolineae bacterium
ATTCACTCATTCACTGATTCACTCATTCGCCGATTCACTCATTCGCCGATTCACTCATTCGCTGATTCTTTCCTATTCACAGGAGTTGCCATGATCCCAATCGTTGCTTTTGTAGGCCGCTCGAACAGTGGGAAGACGACGCTGCTGCAAAAGTTGATCGCGCTGCTGCGGGAGCGCGGCTATCGCGTGGCGGTGGTCAAGCACACCGTTCGCGCGGACGTCGAAACCGACCTGCCGGGCACGGACACGCGCCGCTTGTGGGAAGCCGGTGCGGAACACGTCGCCTTCGTCACGCCAGACCGCATCGTTCATACGCATCGCTACGCCGAATTGCCTCCATTGGAGGCGGCGCTGGCGGGCGTGGCGGATGTAGACGTGGTGCTCATCGAAGGATTCAAGTACGGGCCTTATCCTAAAATCGAGGTGGTGCGGGCAGCGCGCGATCCGGCGTTGATCGCCGACCTGCAAGGCCGCATTGCCTGCGTGACGGACGTGCCCGATCTGCTGTGCGGCGTCCCGCACTTTACGTTTGACGACATAGCGGGGTTGGCGGATTTTGTTGAACGGGTGATGAAAACTCAATCGTAGCACGCGCTTCTTGCCTGCGTGTGCGGGTGAGAGGTGCGCGTTACTTTAGCAAGGGATTACACACTCTTCGAGTTGAAGTTTAATTTGTTCTGGTGAAGATTCTTCGTTCGAGTATTCAATTCCAGGAGTGAAATTCGTAATCAGCACTTCTTCATTGAGGAGTCTATCTGTGTTTGCTTTCTTGACGCGCATACCAGAAAAAGACTGAACTGCAATGATGTGATAACCTGGATAGAGTTTTCTAATTTCTGGGACATCGTAAGACGACAAGATCCATTGGCAACGGGCGGCTTTAAGGCGTTCGGCTAGTTCCCAATGTGCTTGCCAATCTCGCATATTGTGGGCATAATTACACTTGTTGCCAGGATAGGGCGGATCAACATACATAACGGTTGTTCTGCGATCATAATGTTCGATGCAATCACGCCAGTTAAGATTTTCAATAATCACGGTACGTAATCGTATATGGACCGGTTCGAGTCGTTGTTGGAGATGTTTCAAAGCGCCGATCAACCGGTTGCCATGTCCGCCGTCGGTGATGCTGGTTTGAAAGCGCGGATAGTCGAGTTCGCCGCCCCACCCGGCCATAATGAGATAATAGAAACGGTGGGCGCGCTGAATGTCGGTTAGTTCTGTCGGGTTGAGTTGCGCCAATCGCTCGAATTCTGCCCGTGAGACCAATTCCCATTCAAAGGACAGGATAAGTTCTTCGGGTTTTTCTTTGAGCACGCGGAAAAAATTCACTAGTTCCTGATCGATATCGTTCAAAACTTCAACATCGCTAGGAGGTTTAGCGAATAAGACCCATGCGGCGCCGGCGAATGGCTCCACATAGCATGTATGCGGAGGCAGAAGTTCGATGATTTGTTTCCTGAGCCGTGACTTTCCACCCACCCAACGTATGGGACTGTTGATCATTCGATAATCGTTGTTCATAAAAGCACCTTTTGTCTCTATTGGAGACAATTATATCATACTCTCGGAAATAGTCAAGGGGCGTACAGTATGCTAAAGTTTGGTGATAAACTGCGTGCGCTGCGCATTAAACATAATATGACGCTTAAACAATTGGCCGAAGCTGTTGGGCGTAGCGCGCATGGTTATATCAGTGAGCTTGAGGCTGGTAAAAAGAAGCCAACGGCCGAGTTTGTGCTCAATATTGCGCGTCTTTTCGATGTAACTACAGATGAACTCTTGAAAGATGAAATCGAATTGTCTGATCGATCAAGAAAGTAAAGCCATTTATGATGTTCTGGTCCCGCTCGTTGCGGTGCCTGATACATACTATGGCATTGCATGCAAAATGCGTAAGCTATTGCGGGATGTTCAACGGACAGGGCGTGCCACCATCGAAGTCTCTAACTCAGCCGGCAAATTTTGGGATGCGTTGCAGAGAGAAGGTCTGGATGATTTCGAGACTACGCCAGCAAGGGCTGGCAATGTCCTGTTGCGGTTGGTTGAACAATGGCATGAGGCCGTTGGTATAACGCGTGGCGGAACTATCGATACCCAAAAGAGCTTCTATCTCGTTTTGCAGTGGGACGAGAAAACCCTGACTTATCGAATGTACCAATATGCATTGGCTTTTCCTGACCCTGTTATGCTTTCCTGGTCTGCGCAAGGACGTCGTTTGGTTGGCGAGGATGTGTGTGGCGTTGTTATTGAGTGGTACGGTCATTCCGGGGGGCAACTCAAGTATTATCCACCGGTAGAACAGGCGATCTGGGTTTCGGAAATCTTTACACTCGAACCGCTTCCTGAAAGCGGTGAGGGATATGGGGTAATGCGCAGAGTGCGGGAGTATTACCCGGAATTATGGCAACGCGCGTGTATGTTGCCTTGAAGTTGACACTGTGATTTGGATTACATTTGACTATGGGCCGTTGGCAGGAAATCGAACATACCGCCGACCTGGCGCTGCACTTCTGGGCCGCCGATCTGCCCGACCTGTTTGCGACGGCGGCGCAGGGGATGTTCTCGCTGTTCGTCGTGCCTGCTGATAGACTGTCAGAGACAAAGGTGTTGAAGCTAACGGCGCTCGATGTCGAAACCTTGTTGGTGGCCTGGCTCAATGAGCTGCTTTATCTGGTCGAGGTCGAGGGCCTGACTTACGCTGCGTATACGTTCGCGCACTTGACGCCCACACAGTTGGAAGCGACATTGTACGGCGGTCCGGTTCTGGAATATACCGGCTACGTCAAAGCGGCGACCTTTCACGATTTGGCCGTCGTCGTCACGCCGGAAGGCTACGAGACGGAAATCGTCTTCGATACGTAGCGTAATCCGGCGCGGCGCGAAGGACTTTGTACACGGATTTCACGGATCACACGGATTTCCCTTTGAACTTTATCCGTAAAATCCGTGTGCATCCGTGTACTATCAGAAGTGAGGTGTACTATGGTGCATAGAAACGATTTCGAACAGATCAACGATTACGTATGGGAGTTGGCGCAGGCTTACGATGGCCGGATGCGCGTGCCCGCGCGCATCTACGGCAACGCGGAAGTCTTCGAGGCGGCGTTCCGCGATAGCTCCGTGGAGCAGTTGATGAACGTGGCGATGCTGCCGGGCATCGTCAAGTACGCGATGGCCATGCCGGACGTGCATCAGGGCTACGGCTTCCCCATCGGTGGGGTGGCGGCTTTCCGCTGGGATGAGGGGATCATTTCCCCTGGCGGCGTCGGGTACGACATCAACTGCGGCGTGCGGATGCTGGCCTCGCAGATCGATTACCCGGCGCTTGAGCCGTACCTCAAAGATCTCATCGCGACGATTGACCGCAATTGTCCGAGCGGGGTAGGGGGGAAGGGGGCGGTGCAACTGTCCGACAAGGAGCTGGACGATGTGCTGGAGCGTGGCGCGGAGTGGGCGCTCTCCAAGGGGTACGCACAGCGCGATGACCTGGAACGGACCGAGAGCCGTGGGCGTATCGCGGGTGCGTCGGCGGGCGTGGTGGGATCGCGCGCTAAAGAGCGCGGTCGCCCGCAGATGGGATCGCTCGGCGCGGGCAACCACTTCCTCGAAATCGATGTGGTGGACGAGATTTACGATGCCGAGGCCGCCGACGTGATGGGGCTTTCACGCGACCGCGTCGTTGTACAGATTCACTGCGGCTCGCGTGGTCTGGGCCACGAAGTGTGCGGTCAGTATATCCACACCTTGCAGGATGCGCCGCGGCGTTACGGCATCGACATCCCCGATCGTGAACTGGTCGCCGCGCCCGTGGAATCGCGCGAAGGCCGCGATTATCTGGCGGCGATGGCGGCAGCGGCCAACTACGCTTTCGCCAATCGTCAGATACTGGCCCACTTCGTGCGTCGCTCGTTCGAGCAGACCCTGGCAGGCAAGGTGAAGGATTGGCAGTTGCACCAGGTCTATGACGTGACGCACAACATCGCCAAAATCGAGGAGCATCAGGTGGGGTCGCAACGGATGCGCTTGATCGTGCATCGCAAGGGAGCGACGCGGGCATTTCCACCCCGGCATCCCGAATTGCCCACCGTCTACCGCGAGATCGGCCAGCCGGTGCTCGTCCCGGGTTCGATGGGCACGGCATCCTACGTTCTCGTCGGGACGGCCTCGGCAATGAACGACACCTTTGGCTCCACCTGTCACGGCGCAGGACGCACGATGAGCCGCAACGCCGCGCTCAAACAAGCGCGCGGCGAGCAGGTGCGCGCCGATTTGTCGCAACAGGGCATCATGGTGCGTACAGGCAGCGTCAAAGGTTTAGCCGAAGAAGCGCCTTACGCTTACAAAGATGTGAGCATCGTCGTAGATTCGGTGGCCGGTGCGGGGCTGGCGCGCAAAGTAGCGCGCGTGCATCCGGTGGCGGTGATTAAAGGGTGAAGTCGTTTTGGTCAGCAGATTAAGCGGATTTAGCGGATTTCGATTTGCTGATTCAAAACCTGCTTCATCTGCCTAATCTGCTGACTGTAAGTCCGGTCTATCGATGGCCGGGTTTATTTGTGTTTCAACTCGTCTTTGAGCACGGTCCCCAGGCGGCGGATGCCTTCGACGATCAAGTCGGGTTGCGCGTTGGAGAAGTTCAGGCGCATGGCATTGAATCCACCGTCTTCGTGTGGGTAGAAATTGATCCCCGGCACGTAGGCTACTTTATTTTGTAGCGCGCGGGGGAAGAATTTCATCGTGTCAATGCTCTCAGGTGTGCGTGCCCACAGGAAGAGGCCACCCTGTGGTTGCGTCCAGTTCGAGCCTTCGGGCCAGAATTCGGTAAGCGCGTCGAGCATCACGTCGCGGCGTTCCTTGTAGACCTGCCGAAGTTTGCGCACGTGGGCCTTCAAAATGCCGCGTTGTGCCACGTCATTGGCGATCATCTGGTCGAAAGTGCTGCTGTGCAGGTCGGCGCCTTGTTTGGCTTGCACCAACCGGTGGGTGATCTCCGCCGGGGCGACGCTCCACCCGATGCGCAAGCCTGGTGTCAATGTTTTGGAGAATGTAGCCAGGTAAATAGTGCGCTCTGGGGCCAGGGCCGCAATGGGAATGATGTCTTCGCCGGTATACCGTAGCGCGCCGTATGGATCATCCTCGACGATGAGGAGATCGTACTTGCGGGCGATCTCCACGAGCAGGTGCCGGCGATCTTCGGGCAAGGTTGTGCCGGCCGGGTTGTGGAAATTGGGCAGGATGTAGATGAAGCGCACCGGCGTCTTTTTGACGGCGTCTTCTAACAATTCCACTTGCATACCGTTATCGTCCAGAGGGATGGTGACGAATTCAGCCTCGTAGGCGCGCCAGGCCTGGATGGCTCCCAGGTAAGTGGGGCGTCCAGTGACCACGGCGCTGCCGGGATCGATGAAGATTTTTCCAATCAGATCGAGGGCTTGCTGCGAACCAGTGGTGATGAGAATATTGTTGGGGCTGTGCCGGATGCCATATTTGGCCATGGAATCGGCGAGATAATCGCGCAATGGCGGGTAGCCCTCGGTCGTGCTGTATTGAAGGGCTTGTTTGGGGACTTCGCGTAGCAGGTAATCGCACGCTTCTTCGATTTCGCGCACCGGAAACAGTTCCGGAGCGGGCATCCCCCCGCCAAACGAGATGACATCGGGCTGTTGGGTGAATTTGAGCAGTTCGCGGATGGCGGAGCCTTTCATGTGTTGCGTGCGTCGGGCCAAAAAACGCTCCCAGTCAACGTGGGTGGTTGCCGAATTGGCATAAACGGTCATAGCTGCCTCCTGAAATTTGTCTCCTGCGTTTTTATTGTATGCCAGGCGAAAGCTGACGTCAAACGTTATCTGTGACTGAATCACGTGACTTTCTTCGTGAAAGACTCCGATCGGAACTTGCTCTGCTTGTTCCCTATGTTAAAATGAGACTGGTGGATGGCAATATCACGGATGTGAGGTCGAACGTATGAAAGCAGAACGCGCCAATCGCGTTTTTGTCGTTTATCTGATATTGACCGATATGGCCATGGCGGCGTTGGCCTTTGGGCTGGCTTATGTCCTGCGCACGGCGCTTCCATTCCCTGAACCGGCTGCAGGGATGCGTCCCTTTGGTGAGTACCTCCCCATGTTGTTCATTCACGTCTTTTCGGTATTGGCAGTCGCTCTTGCGTTTCGACTTTATGCGCTGCGCCGCAGTTCGCGGGTCGATGAGTTCTACGCGATAGTCGGGGCGACGATGGTGGGCACGTTGATGGGGGTCGCGCTGGCCTCACTGATGTTGCGCGACTTCGTGGTGGGCCGGGATTACTCGCGGGCGATGGTGGGTTATGCCTGGATCCTCTCGATGCTGTTGATGATGGTGGGCCGGCTGTTCAACAGTTGGCTGCGCCAATACCTGGTGCGTCAAGGGTGGGGGAGACGGCGCGTCCTGATTGTGGGAACCGGCGACATCGCCCGCATGATCTTGCAGAAGATCATGTGGACGCCTGAACTGGGCTACGAGGTCGTGGGGGTGGTGAGTTTCCACGAGACGGACCAGAAAATGCTGTTGGAGGTTCCTATTGTAGGCCCTGCGGACAACCTGGGGCAGATCATCGAAGCGCAACAGGCCGACGAAGTGGTCATCGCGCTGCCGGAAGAAACCTCGCATCACGACATCTTGTGGCTGATCTCCGAGTGCGAGCGCGGGCGGGTGACCATCCGAGTGTATCCCGACCTGTTCCAGATTATGGCCGGCCCGGTCAGCATCGGCGAAATGGGCGGCATCCCCATCTTGACCGTCCGCGACATTGCCATGACCGGCTGGCGGCGTACTGCCAAACGGTTGATGGACATCGTGGGGGCAACCGTCGGCCTTATCTTCCTTTCGCCTTTGATGATTTTGACTGCGATTGTCATCAAGCTGGAATCTCCCGGCCCGGTTTTCTTCGTGCAGGAGCGCATGGGATTGGATGCCAAGCCTTTCCCGATTCTCAAGTTTCGCTCGATGCGGGCGGATGCGGAGAAGCTTGGTACCTGGACCGCCGAGAACGATCCGCGCCGCACGAAAATCGGGGCGCTGTTGCGCAAGACGAACATCGATGAATTCCCGCAGTTTATCAACATTCTCCTGGGCCATATGAGCCTGGTGGGGCCGCGCCCAGAGCAACCTTACTACGTCGAGCAGTTCCGCCGCAGCATCCCGCGTTATATGGACCGCCACCGCGAGAAGGCCGGTCTGACCGGTTGGGCGGCCGTCAACGGCTACCGGCAGGATACATCGATCATCGAGCGCACGAAGTACGACCTGTGGTACATCGAGAACTGGTCGTTGATGCTGGACATCAAAATCATCATCCGCACAATCCTGCAAATCTTCCACTCACCCAATGCCTACTAGGATGAAACAGCTCTCTCTATCATTCACCATTTGCCATTTGCCATTTGCCATTTGCCATTTGCCATTCGACTTTTGATTGCGGACTAACGACTGATGACGAACAAACTATCTTCCGGCGCCGTCCCTTCGACCTTGTACACCGAGCACTATTTCCTGGGCGTGTGTGAGGGCTACCAGGAATTTCTGTCCAGCGAGGGGGCTTACCTTTCGCAACGCCTGACCGAGGCTGTGGCTGTCGCCGGCATTGCGCCGGGGATGGCGGTACTGGATGTGGGGTGTGGGCGCGGCGAGATGTTGCGTCATACTGCCCATCTGGGTGCGCGGGCCTTTGGCATCGATTACGCCCAGGCTGCCGTGCGTCTTTCTCGCCGGATTGCGGCTGAGGTCGGTGAGCAGGGGGGGATGGCGTGTGCCTACCAGGCGTCGGCGTTGTACCTACCCTTCGAGGCGGAAACGTTCGACCGGGTGCTGATGTTCGATATTGTGGAGCACCTCTACCCGGCGGAACTGGCGCTGGCCTTGACCGAAGCGCGCCGCGTGCTCAAACCCGGCGGGCGGATCATCGTCCACACAGCGCCGAACGTGTGGTATGACCGGTACGCTTATCCCGTAGTCCGCCTGGTGCGGGTGTTGATGGGGCAGGGAGCGCGCTATCCGAAAAACCCGCGTGAAATCATCCCGGAAAATGTGCACGTGCATGTTAACGAGCAATCGATGTTCAGTCTGGGGCAGAATTTGCGCCGGAGCGGTTTCCGCGACGTGAAAGCGTGGTTGAGCACGCCACCGCAGCATCGCCAGGAGAACGTTGTCTTCCGGTTCGCGCGTTGGCTGTTGTTTAGTGTGCCGCCGTTTAGCTGGTTCTTCGAGCGCGAAGTTTTCGCCGTGGGGGAAAAGTGAAAGACCATCGCTATGTAGATGAGTTGACCCTGGAAGAGTTGGAAGAAGCGCTGCAGGTGCGACGGCGCGAGGAGCGCTTGAAGCGTATGCAAGGCAGGTCGGCCCCGAATGTCGTCAAGCCTGTCGATCCGCTGCGTGATCAGACGGCGCCCCCCGTGCTGCCCCTCGCTGCGCCGCGACCGGCGGCGCGCGACACGAGTTCTGTTCCGCGCTACAGCGCCGTTGTCGAGCCGGGCAAGCTCAAACGCGAGCCTCGTCGCCGTCCGATCAAGTGGCGTTGGATCGCGGACCGGTTGCTGCTGCTGGTGGAGGTGCTGGCGCTGCTCGGATTTGTGCTGATTGTGGCGCGCATGGTCACGACGGTGCAGGGGATCAACGAGGAGAGCCGGGCCATCCAGGCGCCGCCGACCTCCACCCCTGCTCCCTTCATCGGGGTGGTGGTGCTGCCCGGTGGACACACCCCGCCCGATGCGCAGCGCAACTCGGAACCGGCGCCGATTCCGGCGCACTTGCAGGGGCTGGTGGCGCAAATCACACCCTTGCCTGTGCCCACGCCTGGCCCGGAACACCCCCAACGCATCGTTATTCCGGTCATCGATGTGGACGCGCCGGTCGTCAAGGGTGATGACTGGGAATCTCTCAAGATGGGCGCGGGTCATCACATTGGCAGCGCGAACCCCGGCGAGCGCGGCAACTGCGTCATCTCGGCGCATAATGACATTTATGGCGAGATTTTCCGGGACCTGCCGAAGATGAACATCGGCGATGAGATTCTGGTTCACACCCAGACGCAGGCCTATCGTTACGTCGTCGAGCAAACGCGCATCATCGAACCGACCGAAGTGAGTGTGATGGCTCCGACCAGCAGCCCGGTTCTGACATTGATTTCCTGTTATCCTTACGGCATCGATACTCACCGCATCGTCGTGATCGCAGCGTTGAGGCCATAGCTGGCTGATGACGGTAGGGTTATTGCATTTAACCTTCGCAGGGGCCAGACTACAAAAGTCTCACGTGGGATTGCCTTGACCAAGCGTCTTGTTGAACGAAAAACGCGCCAAATGCAGGTGTCTGCTGAGACTTTTGTAGTCTTTGCTGCCAAATGCGATAGCCCTACGGCGCGCTTGCCAAAATCGACGACTGAGGGACAATAGGGCCTGAGAATGGATAAGGAGTGAGGAAGATGGCAAAGAAGACGAAAAAACGCAGCAACGGCGGGCCACGCCTTTCGGAGCGCCAGCTTTATAAGCCTGGGATGGAAGGCGCGGCTGGGCAGTCCGCGACGGTCATCCCGGCAGCGAAAGCGGCTGCCGTCACCGTGCAGCCGGCCGACGAAGATCTGGTGACAGAATATCGCTACGTGTTAACCGACCTCAAGCGGATTGCCTGGTTGGCGTTGGCGATGTTGGCACTGCTCGTTGTACTGGCGTTTGTTGTGGTATAGGTAGGGAACCCGACGCACAACAGGGGTGGTTAGAACCACCCCTGTTTGCATGTTAGGCGACAACGCTTCGAAATTTTTGTTCTCAGGAACGGCCTACTGCGTTTCGTGCTTTTGACCCAAAATCCAGGCTAGAGCCGTGTCGGCGAGTACCATCAGCCAGATGTTTTGTGTTTGGATGAAGAGCATGGCGCTCAATATCGCCAGGCCTACGCGAATCAGGAGATCGCGCCCGTGTGCGGGAGATTGCAGATCGGTCCAGCGCGCCGGATTGAGCAGCGCTTCACCGGCGACGGGCAGCAGGCCAAGCCACGCCCCCATCCCCACGCCGCACAATAGCACAAAAGGCTCGCGGTAAAACGCCCAATGCGCCTGGTGGTAGACGGCCTCGCGCAGCGCCGCGCTCAAGCTGTGCCGCGTTTCGCGCGGCGGTGACAGTCGCCTGGCCGTTCGATCGGCCAGGACCACGAGCACCCAAAAGCCACCCGCAAAGGCGCACGTCCATCCCAGATCACTCACCCAACTATGCCAACTGCCGGATACCGTGGAGAGCGTCTGGTCGGCGGCCCAGAAGAACGGCTTGAGTCCCAGGCCGCTGGGGGTCAACACACCGCGCCATAGCAGCGCTATGGCCGGTATTCCGACGGCGTAGAGCAGCCGCAAGGGGTGGATGATCCAGGGCATATCCCATACGGCGCGATACGGAGTGGGGGGAGTGCTTGTGCGGAGCTGTTCCTGCAGGTGCGGACGTTCCAGGAACCAACGGAAGGCGCTGGCGAGCAAAGCGATCACCAGCGAGACATTCAACCACACCCAGCGTTCGAGTAAGGCGGTTTCGGTGCTCAATAGTTGCTTTCGTCCGGCGAAGCGACCGGGATGGTGACGGTGACTTTGGTCCCCTGTCCCGGCGCGGATTTGATCACTGTTTTCCCTTTGACCAACATAGCGCGCTCGCGCAGGTTGATCATTCCCAGGCTGCCACGGGTGGCGTAGCTCGCTTCCATCGCGGCAACGTCGAAGCCCACACCATCATCCTCGATTTCGGCGATGACGTTCATCCCCCGTTGGTTGAGGCGAATCCACAGGTTCTTCGCTTTGGCATATTTGCGCACGTTGGCAGTGGCCTCGTCGGTGATGTAGAACACCGCCCCCTGCGCTTCCTTGTTGAGCAGCGCTTCGGCCTCTTTGTTCAACTCCAGATGGATGACCGGGAGTGGGTCTGTCTCGCTGACCTTTTGTTTGAGTTGTTCCAGCGCCGGGATGAGGCCCTGCGTTTCCAAGATGAGTGGCCGCAAGGTGAACAACATCTGACGGATTTCTTTGGTGGTCTTCCGTGCCAACTCTTCCAGTTGTTTGAGTTCCTCGAGGGATTTCTCCGGCTCGCGTTCGACCAACATACGGATGTAGTTGAGCCGCATCGCGATGGCGGCAATCGTCTGGGTGGGGCCGTCGTGCAGGTTGCGCGCCAGTTTTTTGCGCGCGTCTTCTTCGACCGTCACCAGCCGGTCCTTTTCTTCCATCAGGTTTTGGTAGAGGTTGGCGTTTTGTATCGCCATCACGGCCTGGTTACAGATGGCGACGAGCAAGTCCTGGAAATCCGGTGAATAAGTTTCTGGTTCTGGACTGCCCAACACCAGCAGACCGTAACTCTCGAATCCGGCCCGCAGCGGCACAATGATGGATTGCTTGCAGCCATACATCGAGGCGATTTTAGCCAATTCGGGGTCTTCTCTGGGGTTGTCGATGACCACCGGGTCTGTCTTCTCGATGGCTTCGGCGAGCACGCCGCTTTGCGCGGGCAATCGCAGGCGTTCGTCCTGGGTCGTGATCCCTCTGGCCTTTGCCACGTAGAGCGTTTGATCCATCCCGAAAAGCAGGATCATCCCCATCTGGATGATCTCTTTATCGCCCGAGAAAAACTCTCGCAAGCCTGCATTACTGACATCCAGCGCCGCTTCCAGCACGCGCTCGTAGTTGAGCGTCGCACTCAGTGTACTGGCCAGTTCGAAGATCAGGCGGACTTTTTGGTGGGCGGATTCCAGCGCGGTCTGCGCTTCGTGTTCCTGCTTTTCGCGCTCGGTGATCAGCGCCTGTTTGATGCGCACGCCAATCTGGCTCAATGCCCCGCCCGCCAACAGGAGAATCATCCCATTGATGAGATAGGGCAGCGCACGTGATGTCAGTTCGTTCAGCGGCATGGTTATCGAGAATTTCTGCTGGTTCCACGTGATGCCTCCGTATGCGATAACGATTCCCAGCACCACGATGAGACCGTAGAGCCGTCTGAACCGCAGGGCTGCCGTTACGATCGGGATCAGTGAAACAAAGAGCAGCGGGCTTTCGGCGCCCCCAGAACCTGCGATGAACCCCAACGTCAGGCCAATGTCCTGGATTAGCATGACGTTTTGAATCCCCTTGCTCAACGCATTCTTGAACAACGTGATGGTGGCAATGATGTTGGCGACGCCGCCAACAATGAGCAAGGCGATGATGGCGCGCGGAAATTCCTCGGCTCTGAACATGGTGTTGATGCCGATGACGCCGGCAACGGTCAAGAGAAAGAGCCATCGCAGGCTGATGAAGAGTGATTCGATTTTGATCTCTGACTCACTCAACACTGTTCCTGTACTTTGATCCTGCTGCACCGTCTTAGGGCTGGATGCGCGCGTGCGTCTGCGGGGCGTCTTCTCGGTGGTCGTATCCTGGGCGGGTACGTCCTTTTGAGTGCGTTTTTGTCTCATTGTTTTCTTGTTCATTGTCTCAAATTGGTCGATTATATCGAAAAGCGCACATGAATGATATCGCCATCCTGCACGATGTAATCCTTGCCTTCCAGATGGACTTTGCCGACCTTGCGCGCGGCCACCATCGTTCCTTCTGCGATGTGATCGGCGTAGGAGATCACTTCTGCGCGGATGAACCCGCGTGCCAGGTCCGTGTGAATGACACCGGCAGCTTCCTGCGCGTGTGCCCCGACGCGCACATTCCAGGCGCGCACCTCGTCCTCACCCACGGTGAAAAACGATTGCAATCCGACGAGTTGGTAAGAAGCCTGAATCACGCGCGTGCGCGCCAGTTCGGTGATGCCGAACTCCTCCATGAAGTCAGCAGCTTCATCTGCGCTCAACTGGCTGATCTCCATCTCGAGCTTGCCCTGCATCGCGAGGACTGTGGACTGTCTGTGGTCGTAGCTGAGGGTCTTTGCGGGATCGACGGGGTCTTCGCCCGCGTTGAGCAAGACCAGCACCGGTTTGAGCGTCAACAGGCTAAAGCCGCGCAAACCGGCGACCTCTTCTGTGGTGAGGTCGAGGTCGCGCAGCGGTGTGCCCGCGTTCAGAGCGGCTTGCAGGCGATGGAAAAGTTCCTGGTTTTCCAGTAGAGCTTTGCGCTCATCGCCACGCGCGCCTTTATGCAGCCCTTCCTCGATGCGAGCCAGACGATTTTCGACGGTCAACATATCGGCCAACAGGAATTCGTTATCCAGCGTGGCTACATCGCGTGGTGGATCGATGCTGCCGGACAGGTGGGGGACAAGGTCGTTTTCGAATGCACGCACGACGTGGACGAACGCATCCATCGGCGCAATCTTGTTGCGCAATTCGCCGGTCAGCCCGGTCTTACCCAAATCCTGGTCCAGGCCGGCGACGTCGGTAAAGGTGACTTTGGCGTAAGTGGTCTTGCGTGGGTGGTATAGCTGGCTCAACGTATCCACGCGCACGTCTGGGACATCGACCACCATGCTGTAAAGTTCCAGACGTCCACTGGAAGCAACGGTAGTGGGGCGGTCGGCTCCCGTGAGCGCGTTGAAAACGGTCGTTTTCCCGCTGGATGGTAACCCGATGATCCCCAGTTCCATAAGCAGCTCCTTAACTTGTCATTGATTGACGCAGGTATTATACCACTTTATAACTGCACGGGCAACTTTCCTTGGGCTATCGCATTTGGCAGCAAAGACTACAAAAGTCTCAGCAGACACCTGCATTTGGCGCGTTTTTCGTTCAACAAGATGCTTGGTCAAGGCAATCCCACGTGAGACTTTTGTAGTCTGGCCCCTGTTACCGCGGCAACTGGACCGAGTACGAGCGACGCCCAATTGCAGCCTTTGCCAGGGCTACGTCGCCGACAGACACTATTGTAGCACAACTGGGGTGATAGGGAAATCGGCGCGCGTCAGTGCGCCGTTGTGGACAAAGCTGTCTCGGAGAGAATCCTGCTTGCGGCAGCCACAAGCTGTTGCGGACTGAATGGCATCAGGAGGTAATGTTTTGGGTAAAGGTCCTGGATGACGTGAAAACATAGCTCCGGGTAAGTCAAGGGGTTGACCGCGCTGATGATGAGGACGGGGATATGCCGGAGACGTTTGTCCTCCTGCATCATAGCGTAGAACTTGCAGCCGTCGATGTCTGGTCGCATCAGGTTTTGGATGAATAGATCGATATTTCCTTTTTGCAAGATGTCTAACGCGGTCCTGGAATGGGTCGTGAATAAATGCTCGTGGCCTGCTCGCTCCAGGATGATTTGTAGCAGGCTGAGGATTTCGGATTCAGCATGCAGGCTGAGGATTCTAGCCACGTTAACTACCTCGCATGATTCAAATTCCGAACACTTTATAACGGTTTAATAACTTTTTGCATCACTTCATTATATCGCATAAACCAAAGAGTGTATATGGGAGGTTAGTACCAAAATAGTTAAACTTCAGTTAAACATGCGTTATTTGCTTGACCTTGTGGGCACTCGCGTATATCATGAATTGAGCAGAAGTTGTATTCGATAGGAGGTGTACCGATGAAGAAACTACTTTGGACGTTGTTTATTCTGGCTTTGGTGCTGGCCCCAATGTCCGGAGCGGTCTTGGCGCAGCCGATTGCGGCGGGTGAAACTACGCACATTGTCCAACCAGGGCAGACGTTGTTCAGCATCGCGCGGATGTATGGCGTTGATGTCTGGGCCTTGGCGCGCGCGAACAACATTGTCAACCCGAACCGGATCTACGTGGGGCAACGTTTGGTGATTCCGGCCAAGTCAACCACGCCGCCGGCGCCCAACGTCTATGTGGTCAAGGCCGGCGATACTCTGTACAGCATTGCGCGCCTGTACAAGACCACAGCCTGGGCCATTGCGCAGGCCAACGGCATCTATGATCTGAACCACATCTACGTGGGGCAGCGACTTGTCATTCCCGGCGTCGCGCCCGCCCCTACCACGCCCCCCGCGCCTGTCCCCAGTGGGCAATGGCGTGGCGCCTACTACGCCAATGTCGACCTCTCCGGCGAGCCGCTCTTTGTGCGCACCGATACCGGGGTGAATTTCCGTTGGGGGCTGCGTTCTCCGGATACGCGGCTTAACATCGATCGCTTCTCGGTGCGCTGGACACGCACTGTCAACTTCCGGGGCGGTCTGTATCGCTTCACCATGGTCGTCGATGATGGTGTACGCATCCGGGTAGACGACAAACTCGTGCTCGATCAATGGCGGGTACAGGCAGAGACCACCTATACGGTGGAAGTCACTTTGACGCCTGGCAATCATCTGATCACCATCGAGTACTTCGACGAAGCCGGAAGTGCGACAGCCGTGTTTTCCTTTGCCCGTCTTGGAAGCGCGCCCGGAACGCCGGCGCCATCCGCGACGCCGCCCGCGACTGCGCCCACGGATGCATGGCGGGGCGAATACTTTGGCAATACGGACTTGAGCGGCAAGCCCCTGCTCACCCGCGCAGATCCGCACATCGGTTTTGAGTGGAAGCTGGGTTCGCCTGCTTCCGGCATTCCACAGGATTACTTCAGCGCGCGGTGGGTGCGTAAGATTGCCTTCGATAAGGGCAAATATGCTTTTTGTGCCATGGCCGATGATGGTGTGCGGCTTTATCTCAACGGTACACGCCTCATCGATGAATGGCATCCGTCCAACGGTCTGTCCTACTGTGTCACGACCGATCTGGCCAAAGGTTCGCACGAGGTGAAAGTTGAGTACTACGAGGACGGCGGTCAGGCGCTCATCTATGTGTGGTGGGAAAAACGCTAAAGCCAGTTGACATTTCGCCAAAACAAGGTATCACTTAGCGTACGTTGTGATCTTGAGGGGCGAGGGATAACCCTCTCCCCTCATTTCTGTTATGTCGGGGATGCCCCTTAGAAGGTTAGAGAAGCAGGGCTGCGATGAACGTTGTCTTGTTGTCACCCTACTTTCCGTCCAATTATTACCATTTTGCCGAGGCGTTGCGCCAGAACAGCGTCAATGTTCTGGGGCTGGGCGATGCGCCTTACGGCGATTTGCGCTTCGAGTTGCGTTCTGCACTCTCGGAGTACTACCACGTGGACGATCTGCGCCGCTATGACGACTTGATCCGCGCCTGTGGCTACTTCACGCACCGCTTCGGAAAGCTGGACCGTGTTGAGTCGCACAACGAATATTGGTTGGAGACGGACGCCCGTCTGCGCACCGATTTCAACGTCTTTGGTCCCAAGTCCGACGACTTGGCGTGGGTCAAGCAGAAATCGAAGATGAAGCAAATCTTCATCCAGGCCGGCATCGCTGTGGCCCCCGGTCTCGTAGCGCACTCGTACCCCGAGGCCGCGCAATTCGTCGCCGAGGTGGGATATCCCGTCGTCGCCAAGCCGGATACGGGCGTTGGCGCCAGTGGCACGTACAAGCTGCACAATGACGCCGAGCTGGCGCAGTTCTTTACGACGAAACCAACCACAGATTATTTACTTGAAGCCTTTATTTCTGGCGCATTGTACTCTTTCGATGGCTTGGTTGACCGCGAGGGCAACGTTGTCTTTTGCACGTCCCATTTCTTCAGCCAGGGCATCATGGAAACCGTCAACGAGGGACTCGACATCTACTATCATTCCTTGCGCGAGCTTCCCCCGGACCTTGAGGATGTGGGACGGCGCGCGGTCGCAGCGTTCAACTTGCGCGAGCGCTTCTTTCACATTGAGTTTTTCCGTCTGGACGACGGTCGTTGGGTGGGGCTGGAAGTCAACATGCGTCCGCCGGGCGGTATGACGATGGATATGTTCAACTACGCCAACGACATCGACCTTTACCGGGAGTGGGCGAACATCGTCGCGTTTGGCCGTTCGCAGATGCGGTATACCCGGCCCTATCATTGCGCTTACGTTGGCCGTCGCCGGACGCGCGCGTACCGCCTGTCCCACGCCGAAGTATTGCAGCGCCATGGCGACCTGATCCCCGAACACGGCCCGATGAGCGAGGTGTTGTCACCCGCGTTGGGACATTATGCATACCTGTTCCGCTCCCCTGATCTCGACCAATTGCGGCACATCATTGCGGATGTGTTGTTGGTCTGAGGGCGTGGAGGCCGTATGAATGTTGAGTATTACAAATTGATGAGCCGGCGTCTGGGCCAGGATATGGAGTTCAAAACTTACGGCCATGCGGGCAAACCGGTGGTGGTTTTCCCGTCTGCCTGTGGTCGCTTTTACGAATTCGAGGATTTTGGCATGGTCGCTGCCATTGCCTCGTTCATCGAGGCCGGCCGGGTGCGACTATATACGCTCGATAGCATCGACTGCGAGGCGTGGCTGGCGCACTGGATGTATCCTGGCGATCGCGGCACGCGGCATGAGCAGTACGAGGATTACGTGATCCAGGAAGCGCTGCCGTTTATCCGTGAGCACAGTGGCTATCCTGGAAAACATATGACGGTCGGGTGCAGCATGGGTGCATATCACGCGGCCAACTTTTTCTTCAAACACCCGAATCGTTTCGACGGCGTGATCGCGTTGAGCGGCATGTACGGGCCGGAATACTTTGTCGGCAATTATATGGACGACGCCGTCTATTTCAACTTCCCGTTGTGTTACCTGCCCCATTTGACCGATCCAACGTATCTCGAGCAATTTCGCCACAGTCAGATCGTCATCTGTGTGGGGCAAGGGGCGTGGGAGGAAGACAGTTTACGAGAGACGCGCACGCTGGAAGTCGCTCTGCGCAATCTGGATGTTCCCGCCTGGTTCGATTATTGGGGCTTGGATGCGGCTCACGACTGGCCCTGGTGGCGCAAGCAATTACCCTACTTCTTGGAGAAATGTGTATGACGCATCAGAAAACCTTCGTTACCGTCCCGCTGCGCGAGCAAATCGCAGAACTTGTCCGGGCAGGGCTGCGGGATGTCCAGGCTACCAGCGCTTTACCGCCTTTCGATGTCCCGGAAATCATCCCCGTCGATCAAAGCCGCCACGAGGCGCACGGCGATTACGCTTCGCCGGTGTGTATGGGACTGGCGAAAGTGCTCCGCCGCGCGCCCTTGCAGATCGCGCAGACGGTCGCGCAGCACATCCCTACTGCCGATTTTATCATGCAGGTGGAGGTTGCGCCGCCGGGTTACCTCAACTTCACGCTATCGACGGACTGGGTCATGCGGCAAGTCCCGATCATCCTGGCGGCCGGAGAGGCGTGGGGGAACGTGTCCCTGGGCAGCGGCAACCGTGCGCAGGTCGAATTCGTCAGCGCCAACCCCACCGGGCCGATCACGATCGGTTCGGCGCGCAACGCTGTGATTGGCGACACGCTGGCTTCGGTGTTGGATGCCGCGGGTTACGCCGTCGAGCGCGAGTATTACGTCAACGACGGGGGATCGAAGGTGCGCAACTTTGGCGCGAGTATCTTTTCCCGCTATGCCGCTTTGTTCGGCGAGGCGGTGCCCTTCCCTGAGCAGGGCTATCCTGCCGCTTATGTGACCGAACTGGCGCAGCGTGCGCGGGATGAATTCGGCGATCGTTACCTCAAACACGAGCGCGCCCCGGCCATCCGCGCGCTCGGTCTCTGGGGGATCGCGCGCATCCTCGACGGCGTGCGCGACGATCTGGCGCAGTTGCGCGTCCACTTCGACACCTGGTTCAGCGAAAAATCGCTCTACGAAAGCGGCCTGTTCGACGTGATGATGGCGAAGCTCCGTGGCGGCGGCTACGTCGTCGAATACGATGGCGCCACCTGGTTCCGCCACCCCGACCTGGAGAAAGATGCCGTGCTCATTCGCTCGCCGCAGGTCATTCCCGATCCAGAGGATCGCCCCACGTATCTGGCGTCGGATATCCCGTACCTGTGGAACAAGGTCATCGAACGCGGCTTCGACAAGGCCATCTACGTGTGGGGCGCCGATCACCACGGCGACGTCCCTCGCGTCCAGGCGGCAGCCAAGGCGCTCGACGTGGACGTGGACCGGCTGGTGTTCATCCTCTACCAGATGGTGACGCTGCTGCGCGGCGGGCAGGAAGTGCGCATGTCCAAAAGCTCCGGCGAATTCGTCACCCTGCGCGAGTTGGTGGATGAGGTCGGGCCGGACCCGATCCGCTTCATGATGCTCACGCGCACCGTGGACGTCACGCTGGATTTCGACCTCGACCTGGCGGTGGAACAATCGGACCGCAATCCCGTCTACTACGTGCAGTACGCCCACACGCGCATCGCCGGCGTGTTGCGCAAGGCCGCCGAGGAAGGGTGCGACCTCGCTGCGCCCGGCGATCCCGCGTTACTGACGCATCCGAGCGAGTTGGCGCTCATCCGCAAGATGCTGGCGCTGCCCGAAGTCATCACCCTGGCGGCGCACACGATGGCGCCGCATTATCTGACGTTCTACGCGACCGAGCTGGCCTCGCTCTTCCACGCCTTCTACCGCGACTGCCGCGTCGTCTCGACGCTACCCGAAGACGCGGCGCTGACGAGCGCGCGGCTGATGTTAGCGCGCGCCGCCCAGCACGTCCTTGCCCGCGTCCTGCACCTTATGGGCATGGACGCACCAGAACGTATGTAATCTCAGTAGACAGTAGACGGTAGACAGTAGACAGGGGGCGAGAACCCCCGTCTACCGTCTACTGTCTACCGTCTACCTCAAGGAGCTATCATGGGACTCAAACCTGACCACTGGATTCGCAAAATGGCGTTGGAACATCAAATGATCGATCCGTTTTTCGATGGGCAAAAGCGCAACGGCGTGATCTCTTACGGCTTGTCCTCGTATGGCTACGACATCCGCGTCGCCAACGAGTTCAAGGTCTTCACCTCCGGGGTGGGGGACCTGGCGGTGGTCGATCCCAAGCACATCGACACGCGCGCAATGGTCGATTTCGTGGGCGACATCTGCATCATCCCGCCGAACTCCTTCGCCCTGGCCCGCAGCCTCGAATACATGCGGATGCCGCGCAACGTGCTGGGGGCTGTGCTCGGAAAATCGACGTATGCGCGCTGTTTCCGTGGCGACACGCGCGTGGCATTAGTGGACGGCACTTCGCCTACCCTGGAGGAGATGGCGCGCCGGGCGGAAGACGGCGAGCTTTTCTGGGGTTACAGCGTCGGGCCTTTCGGGCGCATCTTCGTGACGTTGTTGGATGCGCCCCGTTACATTGGACGTGACGGCTTGCTAGAAGTGATTTTGGATAGTGGTGAAAAAATCTACTGTACGCCTGATCACCAGTTTTTGATACGCGACGGACGTATGGCGGCTGCTGAAAACCTGACGCCTGACACTTCGCTGATGCCGCTCTATCGCAATGTCGCGCGCGGTTATGAGATGGTGTATCAACCTCTCAACGGGCATCTTTTTCCCACGCACCGTTTGGCAGATGAGTGGAACGTGCGTCACGGGATATACGAAGACACACCCGGTACACACCGGCATCATCTCGACGGCGAGCGGTTGAACAATGCACCTGTGAACATGATCCGTGTGGATCAGACCGAGCACATCAGAATGCGCAATGCAGAAAACTACGGCAGGGATTTCGATCCTGATGAGCACAGCGCTGCTATCAAAGAGGCGCTTGCCCGTTTGGCGTCAGATCCGAAGTGGCGGGAGCATTACGCGGAAGTGCAGCGCGGGCGCGCTCTGCGTTTCTGGCACGAGGATGATTATGCCGAGGTGCGTGATGCACTGCTGGAAAAGCATCGGGAACACTGGACGTCTGAGGAAGTGCGTGAAAGACAGCGAGAACGGCTGAATCTTTACTGGCAGGAGCATCCTGAACAACGCAGTGTGCGTGGTCAACGCTCGGTTGAGGCGTGGGAGCGGGCGAGCGAGCAACGCCGAGAACGGCAACTTGTTGCAATCAACACTCTGCCGGGCGATCATGATGTTTTCTGCCTGACTGTTCCAGAAGCCGGTAATTTCGCATTGGAGGCCGGTGTGTTCGTCCACAACTGCGGCATTGTGACGAATTTTACGCCCCTGGAGCCGGGTTGGCACGGCTTTATCACCATCGAGATCAGCAACACGACGCCGCTCCCGGCGAAGATCTACGCCAACGAAGGCATCGCACAAGTGTTGTTCTTCGAAGGCGACGAACCGTGCGAAATCTCCTACGCCGACAAGAAAGGCAAATACCAGGGCCAGCAAGGCGTCGTCCTTCCGCGACTGTGATATGGGTAAGGAGTAAGGAGTAAGGAGTAAGGACTCGACTTTTGCAGCGCCCAGACTCAGACAGTGCGAACTTTAACAAGCAGATAATCGGAATGCAGCTATTGCCACGCTGACCACATGGCATACCATGAGCCTAACTTACAATAGGAGGTGGGGCAATGATGCCAATGGTCAAGTTTCCAGAAA
>DAOUAY010000010.1:0-3446 GCA_034432995.1 Anaerolineae bacterium
CCATTCGCTGATTCTCCCATTCGCTCGATACACCGCCTGCCCTAGCGAGACGCCGCCGTCGTTGCAGGGGACGTGACGGTGAAGAAGGACGGTGAAGCTGGCGTTTTCTAGCAATGGGACGGTCAACCGGAGCAGAAGGCGGTTTTGGAAGACGCCGCCGCCCAACGCGACGGTCGTTATGCCGGTGGCGGCGCGGAGACGTTCGCAAACTGCGACGACCATCTGCGCGACGGTGGCGTGAAAGCGCAGCGCGATCTCCGGCGTCGGGACGCCGCGCTTGATGTCCCGGAGCAGTTCCTCGAACAGCGCCGCCACGCGCACAACCTGCATATTGCCAGCCGCTTCGATATCGAAATTGTAGGACAAGCTGTCAGCTTGTCCTACAGGCGCGGCGATTTGCTCCAGTTCGATGGCCGCCTGAGCCTCATAAGTCGCTACCTGGCGCACGTCCAACAGCGCGCTGACCGCGTCGAACAGCCGCCCCATGGACGAGGTCGGCGGCGTGTTGATGTTGTGCGTCACCTGCTGGCGCACCAGTAGCGCGTCGGATGGGCAGAAGATGCCCGCCGGGAACGCCTCTGGCCCCAATAGCGTGTGGAGATACGCCACCGCGATGCGCCACGGATTGCGGATCGCCGCATCACCGCCGGGCAGCGGCAGGTATTCGAGGTGCGCGGCGCGTTCCAGGCCGTCGTAGTTACCGGTGAACCACTCGCTGCCCCAGATCGCGCCGTCATCGCCGTAGCCGGTACCGTCGAGCGCGACGCCGATCACCGGAGCGCCGTCGCGCGGATAGCCGTTATCCGCCAGACACGCGGCGATGTGCGCGCGGTGGTGCTGCACCCGATGCGGGGCAGGCAGGCCGCGTTCACGGGCGTACTCTTGGGCGAAGCGCGTGGTCATATAGTCCGGGTGTGCATCGCAGACTACGGCTTCCGGCTCGATGCGGAACAAACGGGTGTACGTTGCCAGCGCGGCCTCGTAGTGTTCCAACGTTTCCAGGTTCTCCATATCCCCGATGTGCTGGCTGACGAAGGCATTGGCGTCGCGGGTGAGCGTGAACGTGTTCTTGAGCAGCGGCCCGGCGGCGAACGTCTGCGGCAGCTCGAACGGCAACTGGACGGGGAACGGCGCATACCCCCGCGCACGGCGAAGGGACTGAAAATGGCAGATGGCAAATGGCAAATCTGATGATGGCTTTTTGCCATTTGCCATTTCTGGTTTGCCATTGATGATTTGCACCACCGAATCGTCGTACCGCGCGTGGATGTCGCGGTTGTGGAGGAGGAAGGCGTCAGCGAGGGGGGCGAGGCGTTCCAGAGCTTCGGCGTTGTCCATGGCGATGGGTTCTTCGCTGAGATTGCCGCTGGTCATCACCAGGGGACGGCCCACATCGCGCAGCAGAATGTGGTGCAGCGGCGTGGACGGCAGCATCACACCGAGCGTGTGGTGGTTGGGCGCGACGTCGTCCACGACGAGCGACGACCGCCGCTCAAGTAAGACAATGGGCGCTTGTGGCGAGGTGAGTACCGCCTCGGCCTCCGGCGGCACGTTACAGATCGCGCGCGCGTCATCCAGCGTGGCGACCATAATCGCAAACGGCTTGTGGGGCCGGCGCTTGCGCTCGCGCAGCGTTCGCACCGCCTCCGCATTGGTCGCATCGCACGCCAAATGAAACCCGCCCAGCCCCTTGATCGCCACAATTTTGCCGTCCAACAGCAATGCTCTGGCCCGTTGGAGTGCAGCCTCGTGCCTCGTGATACGTGATTCGTAATTCGCAATTCGTAATTCGCCATTCGCTGATTCGCCCATTCGCTCATTCTCTTCCAGCCAGACGTGCGGGCCGCACACAGGACAGGCGTTGGGCTGCGCGTGGAAGCGGCGGTCGGCGGGGTCTTCATATTCGGCGCGGCAGGCGTCGCACAGGGGGAAGACGCGCATCGTAGTGTTGGGCCGGTCGTAGGGGATGGCGTCGATGATGGTGAAACGCGGGCCGCAATTGGTGCAGTTGATGAAGGGGTAGCGGTAGCGGCGGTCACGCGGATCGAATAGCTCGCGCCGGCAGTCGGGGCAGGTGGCGACGTCGGGCGAAATGAGTTGGTAGTGGCCTTCCTGCTGCTGTGAATGGCGAATCTCGAAACGCTCGTAGCCGTTGGGGGCGACAGCGCGTGTGGTGATGCCGGTGATGTGCGCCAGCGGTGGGGCTTCGTCGCGCAGGGCGGCGATGAAGCGCGCGACGGCGTCCTCCGGCCCTTCGATGGCGATGGTCACGCCGCCGGAGTGGTTGTAGACCCAGCCGTTGAGCGCCAGGCGCGTCGCCAGGGTGTAGACGAAGGGCCGAAACCCCACGCCCTGCACGACCCCCGTCACGCTAATGTGATAGGCAATCACGTTGTTATTCTCCAAAATGGTCAGCAGATTAAGCAGATTTAGCAGATTAAGAGAGAAAAAATCTGCTTAATCTGCTAAATCTGCTGACAGAACTTTGATTTACATCAGACGTTCTTCCAGCCAGTGCAGCCAGTCGCGCAGCCCTTCGCCGGTTTTGGCGGAGAGGCAGAGCACCGGCGCAGCGGGATTGAGACCGTGAACCAGCCCGGTGAACCTGTCCAGGTCGAAGTCCAGGTAGGGGCGTAAATCCCATTTGGTGACGATGACTAGATCCACCGCCTCGAAAATCCCCGGATACTTGTAGGGTTTATCGTCACCTTCCGGGATGCTGAGCAGGCCCACGTTGTAGCTTTGCCCCAGATCGAACGAGACCGGGCAAATGAGGTTGCCGACGTTCTCGACGAACACCACTTCGAGGTCGTCGAGAGGAAGGGCGGGCAGCGCGCGGCGGATCATCGGCGCGTCCAGGTGGCACGCGCCGCCGGTGTTGATCTGCACGACGGGCGCGCCCGTCTCGGCGATCTTCTCGGCGTCGATCTGCGAGGCCACGTCGCCTTCGATCACGCCGATGCGGCGCTCCGGCAGCGCGTCGATGGTCGCCATGAGCAGCGTGGTCTTGCCTGCGCCCGGCGACGCCATGATGTTGATCACCGTGACGTGCCGCGCCGCGAAGTAATCGCGGTTATCTGCCGCCACTTGCTCGTTGGCTGTCAACAGCTTCTCCACAACGGGAATGCGGCTTGGTGTGATTTGCTTGGACATCATTGCCTCCTAAAAATGGTAATGCGGGATCGGTAATCGGTAATCGGTAATCAGGTAATCAGTAATCGGTAATCGGTAATCAGTAATCGGTAATCAGTCTACCTACCAGTTACCAGCTACTCATTACTCATTTCTCATTACTCGACTTTTGCAGCGCCCAGACTCAGCCAGTGCGAACTTTAACAAGCAGATAATCGGAATGCAGCTATTGCCACGCTGACCACATGGCATACCATGAGCCTAACTTACAATAGGAGGTGGGGCAATGATGCCAATGGTCAAGTTTCCAGAAA
>DAOUAY010000011.1:0-4602 GCA_034432995.1 Anaerolineae bacterium
TGGCGAAGTCATCTTGGCCACGTATTTGTCGAACGGTTCACCCCCACCCGCGTGGGGACAACCATCACATACGGGTACATCGAGTTTACATCCACGGTTCACCCCCACCCGCGTGGGGACAACCCTATATGTTCCGGTTGTTCATTGGACAAACCCCATATATGGGGGTAGACGATCAGCCGACAGGGACATCGTGGCGCCGATCGGAGTTCCGGCACGTCTGTGTCTGACCCCCATGGGCCGGCGAGTCCGGCGGGACGCAGATCAACGCCAAACCATCAAAGTTGACCACGGCGCGCCTGGTCTCGCCGGCCATGCGTATCTGAAAATGCTGCTCGTTGTTCGTGCTCCAAATCTGCACCACGCCCCCGGTGCGCCTGGCCTTGCAGCACTTGTCCCACAGCCGATCACGCACCATCGCGTTGACGTGCCCGACAAAGACGCCCGGATGCGGCTCGATCAACCAGCGGGTCAGTTCACCTCGCACTCTGGCAGGCACCTTCTCTAATATCATGACGACCATCGCACACCTCACACGGCCTCCGCTGCCTGCACCAGTTCGACGGCCAGCGTATGCTTGCACACGCCCAAGCCATTGCGGGCAAAGTCGGGGCAATCGCACTGCCAGGCCGCTCCTGTCTGCCGGACGGTGTAGCCGGGAGTACCGGCGTGGGTGACGACGTTCCATTCGCCCGGCGCGCGGCACTGGACCGTCCAGCCATCGCGCAGGCCCTCTTCGGCGCGCCGACGGCGCAGGTCACGGGCCTTGTCTGGGGGCGCCGGCGTTCTGACCTGGACACCGACAACGGCCAGGGTGGTAGCCGTCGCTCCGGCCTCGTCGCCAGGGGGCGTCCAGAGCGGCTCGGGTCGCCCCGGATCGTCGTCGGCCTCTTTGCCCGCCGCCAGCACCTCGGGTGTGATACCCAGCAGGGTATCAATGTCGGGCAGGATGCGTTGGAGCAGGCGGGCCTCGCGAAACGCTTCGCGGCAGGCCAGCCGGACGCGCGCGTGCAGGTTCTCCCGCGACTCGGCCGCCAAGCGGAAGGCCAGCGGGATGGTCACCTCGGTCTTGTAGAGGTCGGCGATGTCGTAGACGAAGGAGGCTTGCAGGCCGGTATGGATGAAGCCGAGCGCAGGCGAGTAGCCGCCGGAGACGATGGCGGCGTGGCACAGGCCGTTGAGCAGCGCGTTGGCCGCCGAGAGCGCGCGGTTGACCGGATCACCACTGTCCCAGTTCCTGCGGTCGTAGCGCCGTCCGTACCAGGGCACGCCGTATCGTTTGCTGGCCTCGGCATAAGCCTGGCGCACGCGCGCCCCCTCCATGCCGCGCACCTGCTCGAGCGTCAACCCCGGCGGCAGCGGCTGCTCGCCGAAGCGGCGACGGTACATGCGCCGCACGACTTCCAATCGTTTCTGCGGATCGCTGGATAGTTCGGCCTGTTTGAGCAGATGGTAGGCGCGGCGGGTTTCGCCCATACCCTGGGCGTAGCAGCGCGTGCCATCCTCGCCGGTCCAGACAATGGTGCAACCGTTGTCGGCCAACGCTTTGACCGCGGCGTGGGTGATGGATGTGCCCGGTCCCAGCATCAGGACGGACAGGGCCGCCGCCGGCACCATGGTGTGTCCCTTCTTGTCAATCAACTCGACGGCGCTGTCCTTTTGCTCGATGCGACAGTGCTCGACGTAGAGATAGGACAGGCTATCGCGTAGTTTAGGCAATTCATGCAGGTCACGCATTCGACGGTCTCCGTATTGGGTTGTTAACGTGCAAACCCGGGCTTGCACCATCCGCGGAGACGGGTTGCGATCCCGCTCCATCCTGTCTGACTGAAACCCGGACAGGCCGAAGGCCTGTCCCACATCTGTGTCAATCCGGTGGGCGGGCCAGGGAGAGCATGCCGAAGCCCAATCCCTTGCCAGGGCCCACGCCTTGACGCACGGTCTCCCACAATTTTGCGGGATCGGTTACCTGTAGCAGGCCATCGAAACGGACGGCGTGAAGTGTGAGTTGACGCGCTTTGGGGCGTCGTCCTTCGCTCTCTGCCGTTCCTTCCAGCGGTTGCCAGCTGTAGGAGTTGCCTTCCTTGGCGATGGCGACGCGCAGAACGCGGAAGCCGCCCTGCTCACCCTTGCGCTCCAGCCAGGCGCGCTGGTCTTCCTCGCGGTAGTAGCCCACACGCCGGCCGGTTTCCTTGCAGCGCTTGGTCGGATTGGCGCGCAGGCGGAAGGCGAGCGTCTGGCCGGGGGTGAAGGTGAGGTCGAAAGATTGGGACTCGGGCGCGCGCAGGAGGTAATCGCGCGCGCCCGGATCCCCCAGCCACGCCCAATCGGGGCGGGTGTGGGATTGCAGCAGGACGGTCGGGATACCGCTACGCTCATCCACATCTACGCGGAAGAGCACGCGCTCGCCATCGGGCAACTCTTCTGGAAAGGCGCGCATCAGCGTGCGGTGCAGTTCGTAGGGATTGGCGAGTTCGCGCTGCACACGACGGGAGCGCGGGTTGAGAATCAGGCGGGAGAGGTACATGGGGCAACCTCCTCTATCCTCCCCCAGGTTCGGCAACCTGCGAGAGGGTGATGAACGTCGTAGTGACGCGACGCGGAGCGAAGCGCCGCTCCATAAACGAGATGGGCTGATCGGGGCGGACTTCGGAGCCGGCGTCGTCCTCCAACACCACGCGCAAACGGTCGGGCCGGCGTTCGGGATCGTTGCCCAGCCAGGGATAGGTCTTGAGCGCATCCAGTAACGTCACATCCTCTTTGAGACCGTCTTCCAGCCAGACCGGCTCACCGGGGACGAATGCTTTGCGCCCCAGGTAGAGCGGCCAGACGGGGTTGCGCAGGGCGGCGTGGAGCGATTGGAGCAGTGCCAGGTCATCGCCGGCCAGTCCGACCAGAAAACGTGCGTCGGAGAGGTAATAGCGATGCGATGGCTCGGTATCCTTGATTCCCCCGCCAGCCTTGAGCACGTCTTGTGCGGTGTGAAAGTCGTAGGTGAGACGGCCCTCCTGGTCCACGCGCGCGCCCATCTGCAACGCTGCCAGATCATCCACCGGCGCGGCGCGCGGGCGTCCCAGGGCGGCACAGAGCAACCCCACGACACCGCTCTTGGAAGGCTCCAGTCCGGTATCGCGGATGCTGAAGCGGCTCTGCACGCCCCAGGCTTGCAGAGGGCCGGATAAGCGCAGTAAGAGCGTGTGCATCTTACGCCTCCCCGGCGGGCAGAGCCTCCACCGTCGCCTTGATCCACGCCTCCAACGTCGGCACGCAGTAGTCTTTGAGCGTTTGCAGCGGCAGGTCGTCATCCAACGTCAGGGCCGCGACCTTTGCGCCATCTTCCAGCCCGTAGACGGCGACCAGGCGGCCCCAGTAGGCGTCCAGTGCGGCGACCGAGGGCGCGGTCAGCCCATCGTTGCCGGGACGGATGGGCCGCTCGAAGGCGTTGGCGAGCGACCAGGCCATCCCTTGTGGCTTGACCACAGCCAGCAGAAAACTGGGCGGGTTCTGCGCCGCAAAGGAGTTCTGTTTGCCGGTGGGGATCGCCGCCACGGACGCGCGCAAAAAGCCTTCCACTGTACGACGGGCCAGCGCCGTGTCGCCGTCCAGGTTCGCGACCAACTGCTCCCAATCCAGCCGCGCGTAGCGGTAGAAACAGGCGCTGTCGTAGGCGGTGAAGCCCATCATCCCCGCGCCGGCGGTGTCTTCGGGCTGGAGGTCGTCCACGGCGGTGTAAAAGTCCATTTCCATCGTGACGCGGTGAGTGGAGATAGCGTGAGCCACCTGGCAGGCAGCGTCAATGTTCAGTTCCGGCTTTTCGGCAAGCATGCGGCCAAAGAGGGCAATGTCAGGCGCGCTGGTACGGTCTTTGTACTGCTTGACCAGCCCCTTGACCAGTTGCGCGATGGCCTCGCCACGTTTCTTGTCATCGGCGGCGCTCACGGCGGTCCAGTCGGCGGCCAGAGCGTCTACCATGCCCTGTAACTCTGCCGGGCTGAAGTAGAGCAGGACTGCCGTCTTGGCAGTGTCCTTTTCCATCTTGCTGGCGAAGGCGGCGAGGAATTCCGTCGCGACCCGGCGCGCTTCGGCCTCCGGTTTTCCGGCGGCGACCAGCATGGGCGTCAAGCGTTCGTCAATGAACCACTTGGTGCGCTTGCCGTTGGGCTGATTGGTGGTCTGTTCAAAGACCGGTTCGTGACGGATGGCGCGCTTGATGCATTGCGAGGAGATGCGGGCGCGACGCGCGCCGCCGAACTCGCAGTCCTTGGGGTTGCCGGTGTCATCGCGGTTCAGATTCGCCGGCGCAAAGTTTTGGATGAGATGCAGTTCGATAAACATTTTGGCCTCCTTTGTTTTGTGATTGGGGATTAGGAATTAGGGATTGGTGGGGATGGTTTCTTCCTCACCGGGTTTCTGTGGCGCGCGGCTCCAGAAGGAGCGCGCCCAGTTCCGCTGGACATAGCCTTTGGGATGGTCCCAGGCCAGCAGATCGGCCAGCAGTTGCTGCCAGTCTATCGGTACTTCTTTGGATTTGAGAAAACCGATTGCCTGGCGCAGGTAGAACGGCAGGTCATCTGGATGGGCCGCCAGCAGCGCGGTGAAGCG
>DAOUAY010000012.1:0-5719 GCA_034432995.1 Anaerolineae bacterium
TTTTATCTTGAATGAAATTGATTTTCCGGTTAGCAATATCAATTTTATCAAAATGCAGTTAAATAAAACTCCGTGCCCTCTGTGTCTCCGTGGTGAAAATCTTAGTTTTTTCAGTAGACTCATCCGTAGCAATATCCACTGGTCAGACATAGAAAGTCTGCTCGCAGCATGTGGGGCGGAGATCAGCGAAGGAAGTGGTTCTAGAGTGCGTATTGTATTGAATGGTGTGCGGGCAGTGTTTCACCGGCCTCATCCACAAAAAGAGACCGATAAAGGGACTGTGGTTTCTATGCGTCGATTTCTGACCGAAGCAGGGGTAGAGCGATGATGGAATACAAAGGGTATATTGCACATATTAAGTTTGATGATGAGGTCCGTATTTTTCACGGTGAAGTTGTCAATATACGGGATGTCATCACTTTTCAGGGCCAGTCTGTGAATGAGTTATATCAAGCGTTTCAAGATTCCGTGAACGATTATTTGAGCTTTTGCGCCGAACGCCATGAAGAGCCGGACGCACCTTTTTCTGGGCGTTTCCTTGTGCAACTGCCGCCAGAACAATATCGCAAGGTGATCTTTGCGGCGGAAAAAGTGGGTAAGGGCGTGGATTCTTGGATAACCGATATCATCGCTCAAGCCGTGAGTGCTTGAACACAAGGAGATAGAGCGTGAAACGTGGAACAACCTTGAAACATCGCACTGAAACATCGCTCACCCTGGAGCGGAAGATGGTCACGCACCACGATGTCTTGACCTGGGACCTGGATCGCTGCGTGGGTTGTCAGATCGGACCACGGGTGTGTCCGAAGGAGGCCCTCAGTCACATTGACGGCGTTGTCGAGAACGGGCGGATGGTGACGAAGCTGCTGGTGGACGTTGATACCGACAAGTGCATCTTCTGTGGGATGTGCGTGGAAATGTGCCCGATGCGCGCGATTTCACTGACACTGAATGACGAGCCGTACAATCCCGTCATCGAATACGAGACGTTCCCCAAGCTGATGAAATCTACCAAATTCAACAAGGACGCCTTCGATTTCAGCCTGAAGGATTTTGTCATCGAGAACTGCTCCGCGAACGTCATCAGCTACGACGCAGAACGCCACACGCTCAAAGTGGATCAGGACCACTGTATCCGTTGCCGCCAGTGCGAGGTCGCCAGCAACGGCGCTTTCGAGGTGCAGCAGCCCTGGCAGGGCACGGTGCTGCTGCGCCGCGAGTTGTGCGTCGAGGGCTGCCTCGCCTGCGCCGACGTCTGCCCGACGCGCGCGCTGCACATCGATGAGAACGGCCAACTGGTTCACGCGGACTACTACTGCATCAAATGCGGCGCGTGTATGCAAATCTGCCCGATCAAAGCGGAGTGGGAGGAGCACGACGTCCATTTCGAGTCGCAAGGCGTCATCTACACGCGCACGCATCGCCGGATGACGAACGCCGACGAACTGCCGGTGCTTGTCGAACGTTGGCGCGTGCGCCACACGCCCGTCGAAAGCGCCGCGTGGCTCGAAGCCCTGGCAAAGCTCGCCGACGATAAGGCCAGTCAGGTCGAAATCGACCGCAAACGCGCCATGCACCGCAAGGATTTGATCCTCGCGTTGAAGGGCGGCAAGTCACGCTTGAAGGATCATGAGTAATTCTAGAATCGACTTTTGCCGCGCCCCGCGACGGTATGCGCGGGGCGCGGAATGTTACCATACTGCTTGCGCCGGATCACTCCGGCGCTGCGAGAACGGCGGATTGTGATCCGCCTTAAATGCAGAAGTAACCTTACTTTTTGAGAGGATAGTATGCAACTTCACCAACTGAATTTAGCTGTGCCGGATGTGCTTGAGTTTGCAGGCGCTGATACGCCGATTGCGGGCATCACCGACGACTCTCGTAAAGTGCAGCCGGGTTTTTTGTTCGCCGCGGTGCGCGGCGTGTCGATGGATGGTCATCGCTTTATCCCGACGGCGTTGGCTGCCGGTGCGGTTGCCATTGTGGGTGAAGAACCTGCCGCTGCTCTGAATTTGCCGGCCAGTTTACCCTATCTGCGCGTGGCTGACGCCCGGCGGGCGCTGGGATGGCTGCACGCGGCCTGGCACGGCTTCCCTTCGCGCCACCTGGCGCTGACTGGCGTCACCGGCACCGACGGCAAAACGACGACAATAAACCTGCTCTACGCGATTCTGCGCGCTGCCGGGCGTGAGGCGGGGATGATCAGCACCGTCAACGCGCGCATCGGCGCGCTGAACCTGGACACCGGTTTGCACACCACCACGCCGCATCCCGCCGATGTGCAAAGTTATCTGGCCGACATGGTCGCCGCCGGCGCGACGCACGCTGTGCTGGAGACCACGTCCGAAGGGCTGGCGCAACAGCGACTCGCCGGCTGCGACTTCGACGTGGCGGTCATCACCAACATCACGCACGAGCACGTGAACGCCCACGGCACGTGGGAAGCCTACCGCGAGGCGAAAGCCACGCTTTTTCGTAGCTTGGCGACGGCGGCGCGCAAGCCCGGTATCCCGAAAGTCGCCGTGCTCAACCGCGACGATCCCCGTTCGTATGACTATCTTCGCGCGATTCCTGTGGAGCAGTACGTGATCTATGGCATCGAGACGGCGGATGTGGACGTGACGGCGACGGATATCGCCTACACACCGCAGGGGATTCGCGCTGTGTTGCGCAGCCCGTGGGGCAGCGCGGAGATTGTTTCGCCGCTGGTGGGCGCGTTCAATGTGAGTAACATCCTGGCAGCGTCCGCGGCGGCGCTGGCGCTCGGAACGCCGCTCGCTGCGGTGGTCGAAGGGATTGCCGCAATGCCCGGCATACCAGGCCGCATGGAACGCATCGATGAAGGTCAACCGTTTACTGCGCTTGTGGACTTCGCGCACACGCCCAACGCCCTGCGTGTGGCTTTGTTGCTGGCGCGGCAGTGGGTGGCGGGGCAGGGGCGCGTCATCGTGGTTTTTGGATCTGCCGGACTGCGCGACCGCGAAAAGCGCCGCATGATGGGCGAGGTCGCCGGGGAGATGGCTGATCTGATCGTGCTGACCGCCGAAGACCCGCGCACCGAATCGCTCGACGACATCCTCGTGGAGATGGCGGGCGGCGTGATGCGTTATCCGCGCGTGGAAGGCATGGACTTCTGGCGCGTGCCCGATCGCGGCGCGGCGCTACTGCACGCTGTCAAGCTGGCGCAGCCCGGCGACATTGTCCTCGCCTGCGGCAAGGGGCACGAGCAAAGCATGTGCTTCGGGACGGTCGAATATCCGTGGGACGACCGTGAGGCGTTGCGCCGTGCGCTCCACGGTGAGACGTTGGACACGCTCCCTACACATTCCGTGCTGAAAGCTGACGGCTGAAAGCTGACCGCTCTTTTGGAGTATTCGATGCGGATTGCGTTAGTTCACGATTGGTTGAACCAGTACGGCGGGGCCGAGCGGGTGTTGGAGCACCTGGTCGCGCAGTTCCCCGGTGCGCCGGTCTACACGAGTATGTATTGGCGCGAGAAAATGCCCGCTGCCTACCAGACCTGGGACATCCATACCACCTGGATGGATCGTTTGCCGGGCGTTTACCGGCGGCACCAGTGGTATTTCCCTCTGTACGCGCTGGCCTTCGCCACGCTGGATGTGCGCCAGGGCTACGACGTGATCCTCAGCAACAAGAGCGGCTTCTGCCACGGCGTCCGCGCCGGCGAGACGCCGCAGGTATGCTACTGTCTCGCGCCCACGCGCTACGTGTGGGAGTTCGACGCTTATGCGGCGCGCGAGAATGTGCCGGGCGCACTCAAGGCGTTGCTCAAGCCAGTGGTTGCGTTGCTGCGACGTTGGGACTACCGCGTTGCCCAACGCCCAACGACGCATTACGTTGCTATCTCCACCGAAATCCAGGAACGCATCCGGCGCTACTACAACCGCGAATCGAGCATCATCCACCCACCGGTGGACGTGGAGCGTTTTCGCCCGGCCTCGCAGCACGAGGATTACTACTTGATCGTCTCGCGGCTGATTCCTTACAAGCGCATCGATTTGGCCGTGGAAGCCTTCAATCGTCTGGGCTTGCCGCTGCGGATCGTCGGCAGTGGGCGTGACCGCGCGGCTTTGGAGGCGCTGGCGAAGCCAAACATCACATTTATGGGCTACGTCCCCGATGAGGATTTGCCGGATTTGTTGGCGCGTTGCAAGGCATTCATCTTTCCGGGGCGCGAAGACTTCGGGATTGCGCCGTTGGAAGCGCAGGCTACCGGGCGTCCCGTGATCGCTTACGGGGCAGGGGGGGCGCTGGATTCGATCATCGAGGGTGAGACGGGGGCCTTCTTCCGTGAGCCGACGCCGGAATCCCTCGCGCAGGCTGTATTATCCTTTGATGCAGATCGCGTGGACCCGCTGGCCTGTCGCGCCAACGCCGAGCGCTTCTCCGTCCCCCGCTTTCAGCAAGCGCTATCGAGCGCCCTCACACGTGTCTTGGAGTCGCCGAACACCCCTCTCTCATTCGCCGATTCGCCGATCCGCTGATTCGCCCATTCGCCCATTCGCCCATTCGCCCATTCGCCCATTCGCTGATTCGCCCACTCGCTCATTCGCTCATTCGAGCGCCAATTCATAGACGCGATACCGTTTGTCGATGACGGCGCCGCTGCGTTGCGCCAATTTGTTCGTCATTGGATTATCGTCACCGGTTAGAGACATGTCAACCCATTGATAGCCTTTGCGAAAACTGGTATGGGCGATGTGACTGTAAATCAGGGCATCCAGCCCTTGTTCCCGGTATTCTGGCAGCAGCGCCATAATCTTGAAGCTGACGCCGGGAAGATGACGGCTGTACCACCACAATTTGAGATAATCCCAGGGCGCGCGCAGGCCATTACAGTGCAACAGCGCCTGATTGATATCGGGCAGCGCCAGTCCAAACGCCACATCGACGCCATTGACTTCGACAAACGGCGCAAATTCCGGGTCCAGGAGCGGGCGTATCGAGAGCGCCATACGCCGCCACTCTTCCTTTCTCTCCGGCGTGAAGACGGGCAACGTCACCAGGCTGCGATTGTAAATATCGCGCGCCACTTCCAGTTCGCCGTCCAGGTCTTGCAGATTTCCCAGGCGGACGCGACATCGTCCATTGTAACGGTTTTGGACATATTCGGCAATTCGATCAATATCGTGCGGAGAGTGAAAGGCGCCGTCCTCGCCCACGTAGTTGGCCAGATAGGCCCGGTACGCAAGCGAATCCTGGTATCCCTGGACGCCATAGCGTTCGATAAAGGACTGGTAGTAGGGCGGCGACCAACCCATGAGCAGGCCACGCGGCGTCTCGCGGCCTTCGATCAATATCCCCGGTTCTTCCGAGGGGCCAAAGGACTGCGGACCGCGCAGGATACGCATCCCGTGCTCGCGCGCCCACAGCCCGGCCTGATCCAGTAACGCCCGGGCAACCCGGTAGTCGTCCACACATTCGAAGAAACCGAACACGGCGGCCTGTTCCTTCTGATAAGCGTTGACGGCAGGATCGATCGCCGTCGCAATCGTCCCGACCGGTTCGCGTCCCTTCCAGGCGATGAACGTGGCGGCCTTGCCGGTGTGGAACAACCGGTTTTTCGCTGGATTCAGGCGGTCGGCGCGTTCCGTGAGGATCGGCGGAACCCACAGCGGATCATCTCGGTAGATACGCCAGGGGAAGCGCAGGAAAACGTGTTTCTCCCGTCGGGTGATGACGGGGCGGACGGCGATGG
>DAOUAY010000013.1:0-2901 GCA_034432995.1 Anaerolineae bacterium
GGTTATCTGTGGGAAGAGAACCTCAATACTGTCGATGCGCACGGGATCGAGACGGTTACCGCCTTTGTCTTGCAAGATGGCAAGGGACGCGAACTGGATGCGCACGCCATGCGCCTGGATGACGCGGGCAATGGGATTCCGGCATAGGATGCCGAAGGTCGCATCCTCAAGCGGCAAGACCTTGCTGGCGAGGGTCGCATCGCGGGAGTAGCCGTCCCCTGTTTTACCGCCGAAATGCAAATGGCGTGTCATACGGGCTACGAACTCCCCGACAAACAATCGCGCGATTTGGAGCGATTACACGAGAAGTTCGGCCTGAGACTTTTGTAGTCTTTGCCATGCAGGAGTATGAAATGATGACAAATACGATCCGTTGGGGCATTATCGGCTGCGGGAATGTGACGGAGGTGAAGAGCGGGCCGGCGCTGCAGAAGGCGCGCGGCTCGCAGGTGGTCGCGGTGATGCGGCGTAACGGCGACCTGGCGCGGGACTACGCGCAGCGCCACGGCGTCCCCACGTGGTATAATGACGCTGACGCGCTGATCCACGACCCGGAGGTGGATGCGGTGTACATCGCCACGCCACCCTCGTCGCACAAGGACTACGCGCTGGCGGCAGCGCAGGCCGGGAAACCGGTCTACGTCGAAAAGCCGATGGCGCGCACCTATGCGGAATGTCAGACGATGATCGCGGCGTGCGAACAAGCGGGCGCGCCGCTGTTCGTGGCGTACTACCGGCGGATGCTGCCGCGCTTCCTCAAGGTCAAAGCGTGGCTGGATGCAGGCGCGATCGGCGAAGCGCGCAGCGTGAACACCGTGCTCTACCGCCCGCCGTCGCCTGGAGATTGCAACGGCGAGAAACCCTGGCGGCTCGATCCGGAGATCGCCGGGTGCGGCTATTTCTGCGATCTCGGCTCGCACATGCTCGATCTGTTCCAGTATCTCCTGGGGCCAATCGAGACGGCGCAGGGCTACGCCACCAACCAGGCCGGGTGCTACGAGGCCGAAGACGCTGTCAGCGCGACGTGGCTATTTGAAAGCGGTGTGCATGGCTCAGGCGCGTGGCACTTCACCACACAGCATCACGTGGATCGCACCGAAATCGTGGGAACGACGGGCATCATCCGCTACGCCACATTCGATGATGAGCCGGTGATGCTCGAAAGTCAAGGGGAAACCGAATCGATGTACATCGAAAACCCGCCGCACATCCAACAGCCGCTCATTCAAACCATCGTGGATACGCTGCTCGGTCACGGCGAATGTCCAAGCACCGGATACACCGCTGCGCTGACCAGTCGGGTGATCGATATGATCTTGAAAAATCCATCCCCACTTTTCCAGAAGGTTCGCAACAATTCATAAGATTAGCGGTCTATTCCGCACAAGGAGACGTATGCTTCGAAATAAGGTAACCCGAAATTGTATCAGGCTGGGCTTGTTTTTGCTCGTGCTTGCCGGCTGCGCGAAGCCGATCCCCACACCGGAGCCGGTTACGATCAAGTTCCCGCACTATGAGCGCGACGCAGCGCACTACACGTCATTGGCCGAGCAATTCAAAGCGCGCTATCCGAATATCACAGTGGAATTGGTCCAGGTGAACTGGCGGAATCCCGGCCAGGTTACCGAAAACGACGTGTTCATGGCAGACCAACTCGCGCTGCCGCAACTGGTGCAACAAGGCGCTATCCTTGACCTCTCACCTTTGATTGAACAGGACAACGCTTTCGATAAGAACGTTTACTATCCCGGCGCGCTCGAAACACTCCAATACGAAGGGAAAACCTGGGGAATCCCCTCCGACATCAATATGCTGCTGATGTACTACAACAAGGATTTGTTCGACCAATATATCGTTCCCTACCCCACCGTTGGCTGGACGTGGAATGATTTTCTTGAACGGGCCGAGGATGTCACCGATCCAAATAGTGGCGTTTTTGGGTACGCCATCCAACACGACAACGAAATCGCCATCATGGAACCGATATTGTTCATCTACCAACACGGGGGACAGCTTTTCGACAACTGGCAAAACCCCACGACCATCACCCTTAACGATCCGCTGAATGTCGAAGCCATGCAATGGTATGCCGGTTTGATCCACTCCTATGGCGTCGCCCCCACGCGCAAGCAAGGGCCAGATTCCGTCCAGTACTACCCTTATGGGGGTGTAATCCAGAACAAATATGCGATGTGGGTAGGGATGCTTTCGGACCAGGGTGGAGTGACATGGCCGGTGCGCTGGCAAATGCGGTGGGGCGTCGCCCCGTTGCCCCGCGACCGCGATGCTTTCACCTTAGCAACCGTCAATGGCTTCGTCATCTCGAAGAACACACAACATCCAGAGGCGTGCTGGAAGTGGATTATGTTCCTCAATGAACAGATGCCCACACTCAATATGCCCGCGCGCAGGGCGCTGGCAGAATCAGGCGAGTTCACAAAGCTCGTCGGCGGGGAGATCGCTGAAGCGACGCGCGCAGCCGTTGGTGACGCAGTGTTGATCAGTCCCACGCTGATGGGATTTGGGCAGGCTCTGGAGATACTGGGCGGCGCCTTCACCGCCATCCGCGATGGGCAGACCTCCGCAGAAGCCGCGCTGAACGCGGCGCAAGAACAGATCGGTTACTGATCGGTAGACGGTAGACAGGATACGATAGACAGAGATGGGGTGAGGTCAGCCAACTTCAGACTTACGATTGAACGCTAAAAGCCAATGGCTGTAGGGCTACTGCATTTAACCTTCGCCAGCGCCAGATTACAAAAGTCTCACGTGGGAGCGCGTTGACCAAGCGCCTCGTTGAACGAAAAACGCGCCAAATGCACGTGTCCGCTGAGACTTTTGTAGTCTTTACCTCCAAATGCGATAGCCCTGTGGCTGACTCCGAGAAGTGGATAGCAGGCT
>DAOUAY010000014.1:0-12413 GCA_034432995.1 Anaerolineae bacterium
AGCGCAATGAGCGACGGCGAGCGCTTCGACACGTGGCGGCGCGTGCGCAGCGGCGACATCAGCGTGGTGGTGGGCGCGCGTTCGGCCTTGTTCGCGCCGTTTTCCAACCTGGGCCTCATCGTGATGGACGAGGAGGAGGACACGAGCTACAAGCAGAGCCGCGCGCCGTACTTCCACACGCGCGAGGTGGCGGAAGAACTGGCGCGGCGGCGCGGCGCGCTGCTGATCCTGGGCAGCGCCACACCCTCGCTGGAGGCCTACGCCCGCGCTTTGGAGGGGCGCTACCGGCTCCTGGAGATGCCGCAGCGGGTGATGGCGCACCAACAGCGCCTCACGGCCTGGGAAAAGTTTCTGCATCTTTCCGCCAGCCGTTATCAGGCGTTGACCGGGACGCCGAGTGCCCGCACCATTGCCCTGCCGCCGGTGCAAATCGTGGATATGCGGGCAGAACTCAAGGCTGGCAACCGCTCCGTTTTCAGCGTGGCGCTGCAAGAGGCGGTAGACGCAGCTCTGGCCCGCCGGGAGCAGGTGATTTTATTCCTCAACCGCCGGGGTACGGCGACCTACGTGTTCTGCCGCGATTGTGGGTGGGTGGCGGAGTGCCCCCGTTGCGACGTCCCCTTTACGTACCACGAGGGCATCAGCAGTTTGATCTGCCATCGTTGCGGGCGGCAAAAGCGCATGCCGCGCCAGTGCCCGGCGTGCGGCTCGGCGCGGGTGAGGGCGTTTGGCCTGGGGACGGAGGGGCTGGAAACGCGAGTGGCGGAACGTTGGCCCACAGCGCGCCTCGTGCGGTGGGATCAGGATGTGGCGCGTTCGCACGCCGTCCACACGGCGATTATGGGACGCTTTGCCCGCGGCGAAGCCGACATCCTGGTGGGCACGCAGATGGTGGCGCGCGGGTTGGACATCCCCAAGGTGACGGTGGTGGGCATCATCTCCGCCGATACGGCGCTCAACCTGCCGGACTTTCGCGCCGCCGAGCGCGCGTTCCAACTGCTGGCGCAGGTCGCCGGGCGCTCCGGGCGTGGTCTGCTCGGTGGGCGGGTGGTGTTACAGACGTATCACCCCGCGCACTACGCCATCCAACGGGCGGCGGTCCACGATTACACCGGCTTCGCGGAGCGTGAGCTGACGTTCCGCGAACAGGCCGACTACCCGCCGTCGATCCGGCTGGCGCGACTGGTCTACGCGCACACCAACCGTGAGAAGGCGCAACAGGCCGCCGAGGATTTCGCCGCGATCTTGCGCGACGCGCTGCGCGCCGCCGGGTTGCCCGATACCGATTTGATCGGGCCGGCGCCGGCCTTCTTCGCCCGCGTGCGGGGGCGCTACCGCTGGCAGATTTTGCTGCGCAGCGTCTCGCCGGCGGATTTTCTGCGGGAGATCGATATCCCCGCCGGCTGGCTGGTAGATATCGACCCGGTGGAGGTGTTGTGATACAATTTTCCTGAAATTCATTGCAATAATTTGACTTTTATGGTAAATTACTCGTATGAAATTCGATGAATTGATGCGCATTGTCGGCGATGAACCTGTGTTCGAAACAGGGCTTTTGCTGGCGGGACATGTCAATCCCGATGCCGTGCGCCGGCAGCTTGCGTTGTGGACGCAGGCCGGGAAGCTTTACCGGCTGCGCCGTGGGGTGTACGCATTGGCCCCGCCCTATCAAAAAGCCAAACCGCACCCGTTTTTTATTGCTACACATCTTGTGCGCGGCGCTTATGTCAGTTGTCAGTCGGCTCTGGCGTACTATGGCCTTATTCCAGAGTACGTTCCGCGTGTGACCAGTGTAACGACCTTACGTCCTGGATGTTGGGAAACGCCGCTTGGGCATTTTGAATACCGTCACATCAAGCCGGCATTGTTTTTCGGCTACCGCAGCGAAGTTGTGGCTACGGGGCAGAACGCGTTGGTCGCTGAACCGGAAAAGGCGCTGCTGGATCTGGTGTATTTGCAACCGGGTGGCGATGCGCCAGAATATTTACGTGAATTGCGCTTGCAGAATCTAGAGCAATTGAATATAGACGTTTTGCGCCAGCAGGCAGACCGGGCGCAGAGTCCCAAACTGCTTAGAGCCGCGCACGCGATTGCCCAACTCGCGTCTATCGAAAGCGCGGCCTATGAGACATTATGAAATCACTACTGCTTGATCTGGCGTCAAGGGCGCCGTCACTCACGCAAGCGCAGAATCAGGTCCGCGAATACCTGCAGGCCAGGATTTTGGGAACGCTGCAACGATCCGGCGCGATGGTGCCGTTGGCGTTTCACGGGGGGACGGCGCTCCGTTTCTTGTACACTATCCCGCGTTACTCCGAGGATCTGGATTTTGCCTTGGAGCACTCCCTGGCATTGTATGATTTTCGCGCTTATCTCAAGGCCATTCAGACTGAGTTTGCGGCCGAAGACTACACTGTTCAAATCAAGGTCAACGATCAGAAAACTGTTCACAGCGCATTTATTCGCTTTGCGGGTTTGCTTTACGATCTGGGATTGTCCCCGCACGCGGATCAAGTTCTGGCGGTCAAGCTCGAAGTGGACACCCAGCCGCCACAGGGGGCCGGGTTAGCCACGACGGTTTTGCGCCGCTACGTTCCACTTCACCTGCAGCATCATGATCGACCCTCTTTGCTCGCCGGCAAGATTCACGCGCTCTTGCAGCGTCCTTACGTGAAAGGTCGGGATATTTATGATCTCTTCTGGTATCTCAGCGATCCAGATTGGCCTGAGCCGAACCTGACTTTGCTCAACAATGCGCTTGAACAAACGGGATGGTCTGGCGGCAAGCTAACGCCGGATATCTGGCGGAAGACAGTCGAAGAACATTTGTTAGAACTCGCATGGGAACATGTTTTGGCCGATGTGCGGCCTTTTATGGAGAGGGAAACCGATCTATCGCTGTTGACGCGCGACAACATCTTGAAGTTGTTAGGAGGTCCTCATGATTGATTGTATTTTGATGGCGGGCGGCGTGCCGCAAGCAGAGGATTTGCTTTACGAATACACCCAGGGAAGGCCAAAGGCGCTGCTCGATGTGGCGGGCAGGCCGATGGTGCAATGGGTGTTGGACGCGCTCGACGCGGCGCCGAGCGTGGGTGACATCGTGGTGGTGGGGTTGGTGGATACAGGGACGGTGACGTCGCCGAAAATTGCCCGCTATCTGCCGGATCAAGGCTCGATGTTGAAGAACATCCTCGGCGGCATCGATTGGGTGCTGGAACGCAATCCGCAGGCGCAGCAAGTCTTGATCAGCAGTTCCGACATTCCGTTGCTGACCGGCGCGATGGTGGAGCGTCTGCTCGCGCAGGCTGCGGATCCGGCGGTGGACGTTTACCACACCATTGTGTCGCGCGCGAAGATGGAACAGCGTTTTCCCGGTTCGCGCCGCAGTTACGTCCACTTCAGCGATGGGGATTTCGCTGCCGGGGATATTCACGTTGCCGCGCCATATATCGGTCACAAATACCGGGAGTTGTGGGACGATTTGCTCGACAATCGCAAAAACGCGCTCAAACAGGCCGCGCGGCTCGGCCCGGTCTTTTTTGCCAAACTGATGGCGCGCCGCCTGAGCCTGGCGGAACTAGAACGCCTCGTGCGCGAAAAATTCGGCATCAACGCGCGCGCGCTGCCCGTGGAAGACGCCGAAATGGGCATGGACGCCGACAAACCGTTCCAGTTGGAAATCTGCCGCCGGGAATTAGCGCAGTGAACGCTCGTCACCGAACCTGGCTCGAACGCGACCACGCGCTTACCGCGCGCGCCACGACGCTGATTCGCGGCCCGTTCAGCCGCGCGCTGGCGACGGGTCTGGCGCACTCCGGCGACAGCCTGGTGTGGGTCGCCCTGGGCGTGCTGCTGTGGCGCTTCGGTATCGATGGCTGGGCCAGAGCCGGGGAGCGCATCCTGCTCGTCACGGCGGTCACGTGGGTCGTCAGCACGGTGCTCAAATACTTCATCCAGCGCCCGCGTCCGCCAGGGGAACAGGGTCTTTTCTACTTGAAGATCGACCAGCACTCGTTCCCCTCAGGGCATTCTGTGCGCGTTGGCGGCCTGTGGATGGCGCTGGCGGGTTTGCTGCCGCTGTGGGGGATGGCGCTTTTGCTGCTGTGGGGGGTGTGCGTCGGCGTGAGTCGCGTGGCGCTGGGCGTGCACTATGCAAGCGATGTCGCGGCGGGGTGGCTCATCGGCGCGGGCGTGGGGCTGGCGCTGCTGGCGGTTTTGTGATGGCGTAATTCGATCTACACTTTGACCGTAAACCCGCACTTCTCCAGTTGCTCCAGCAGTTCACGCGGATCGCGCATCCACTGCCCCCATTTGCGGGAGATGTGCTCGGTCCACGAGTAGTCCTGGTAGGTGTAGGCTTCCTCTCGCTCGATCTCCAACGCGATTTTGGCGTTCTGTTTGCGGTAGTAGCCCTGCGCCAGATAGCCTTCGTCCATGACGCGCATCGCGTCCTCGATCATCTCATCCGTGAATTCGGGATAGCGATCCTCGAACAGCGTGAACGCGAGCGGGTAGCGCGGGCGGGGTGGGAATTCCTCAGCCGGGTATCCCATAACCAGTTCCACTAACGGAAAGACCCGTTTGGGCAGGTGATACTGTTGCTGGATTTTGTCTGCCCGGTACGGCGTCATCCCTAGAAAGCAACTACCCATGCCCAGGCTCTCCGCCGCGATGACCATGTTCTCGGCCATCAACGCCGCGTCTTGAATGCCCAGGAGCAGCAACGACAGATCGTTTGCTACCGTTGTCCAGCCGCGTTTGGCCATGATCAACTCCATGCGATGCATATCCACGCAGAGGGTGAACCACAGCGGCGCGCCGAACGGCGCTTTCTTGCGCGAGAGCAGCACGCTGCACAACTGCGCGGCGAACGGCGCTTGTTGCCCGGCGCGCACGACCGTTTCGATCACCTCGTCGGTGGGCTTCTGATCCGTGTATTTACGGACCGATTTGCGATTGAGCATCGATTCGATAATTGGGTTAGTGAGCATAGTGACTTCCTCCAAAATAGCCGTTCTTCAACGCTTAAGGCGGATCACAATCCGCCGCCCCCGCAGCGCCGGATTGTGATCCGGCGCAAGCATTTTCTGTGATCCGGCGCAAGCATTTTCGTAACCGGTGGAGACTCTCCTAATACCCTATAGTTGGAGAGTTGCGCCGCACATTTCCGGCGACATCGCCCCTGCGCAGACTTTGGTCACAGGCCCCGTCAGCGTGGCGAAGAACCCGTCGCTAAACTGGATACGGATCTCAACGCCGGGCATGTGCATGGTGATTTCTGGATCGCAAAATCCAAGCCAACGCAATGATATTTTCTTATCCCCGATAGTCAAATCCGAGACTGTTGTAGGGCTATTGCATTTGACCTTCGCAGAAGCCAGACTACAAAAGTCTCACGTGGGATCGCGTTGACCAGGCGCCTCGCTAAACGAAAAACGCACCAAATGCAAGTGTCTGCTGAGACTTTTGTAGTCTTTACCTCAATGATAGCCCTGGAGACTGTTGCCTTGCCAGACTAAATTTTGACGGTAGAATATCCGCATCACCCTGGACCCCCAGGGCGCTTCGTGGGATTTTCAACCTGCAAATCTGCAACTGTGAACCTGCAATAGTTTACTGTCGGAGGATGGGGAATGGCGGATTTCGTGCATTTGCACACACACACGGAATTTTCACTGCTGGATGGCTTGAGCAGTGTGCAGGCGTTGGCGACTTACGCGGCGGAGCTGGGCATGTCCGCACTGGCGATCACCGATCATGGCGCGATGTTCGGCGTGGTCGATTTCTACAAGGCGTGCAAGGCGGCTGAGATTAAGCCCATTATTGGAGTAGAAGCCTACGTCGCGCAGAATTCACGCTTCGACCGCGATCACAATGAGAAGCCGCATCACCTCGTCCTGCTGGCGCAAAACCAGACCGGCTACCAGAATTTGCTCAAGCTGGTCAGTATCGCGCAACTGGAAGGCTTCTACTACAAGCCGCGCATCGACAAAGACGTGCTCGCGCAGTACGGCGAGGGCCTGATCGTGCTCACGGCGTGCGCGCAGGGCGAAATCCCGCAACTGCTCGTGCAGGGGCAGATCGACCAGGCCCGCGAGACCATCCGTTGGTACCAGGCGCACTTCCCCGACCGCTTCTACTTCGAGTTGCAAAGCCACGCCATCCCCGAATTCGAGCCTGTCTACCGCCAAATGATCGAACTGGGCCGCGAGATGGGCGTACCGCTGGTCGCCACCAACGACATCCACTACGCCAAGCGCGAGCAGGCCGACGCGCACGACGTTCTGCTCTGCATCGGCACGGGCAAGACGGTCAACGAGTCGAACCGCATGCGGATGACCGACCCTTCGTATTACATGCGCTCGCCGGAGGAGATGGCGCGGCTGTATGCCCATCTGCCGGAAGCATTGGAGAACACCGTCAAAATCGCCGGGCAGTGCAACGTCGAATTGCAATTCGCGCCGCCGTATCACCTGCCCAAATTCCCAGTTCCCGAAGGTCGCGGCGATTCGGAGACGTTCCTGCGCGAGTTGTGCTATCGGGGCCTTGCCTGGCGTTACGGCGCGGCGCGCGCCCAAGAGCCAGAAGTCATCGAGAGGCTGGAATACGAGCTGGGCATCATCCACACGATGGGTTTCGACGACTACTTCCTCATCGTGTGGGACCTGTGTGAGGCGGCGAAAGCGCGCGACATCTGGTGGAACGTGCGCGGTTCCGGCGCCGGCAGCGTCGTCGCCTACAGCCTGGGCATCACCAGCGTCGACCCATTCAAGAACCGCCTGCTGTTCGAGCGATTCCTCAATCCAGACCGCATCTCCATGCCCGACATCGACCTGGACTATCCCGACGACCGCCGCGAGGAGCTGATCGCCTACACCGCCGAACGCTACGGCGCGGATCGCGTCGCCGCCATCATCACCTTTGGGACGCTCGGCGCGCGCGCCGCCATCCGCGACGTGGGCCGCGCGCTCGACATCCCCCTCAACGAGGTCGACCGCGCCGCGCGCCTGATCCCCAACGCGCCCGGCAAGCCAGTCTCCATCGCCCAGGCGCTCGAGGAAGTCTCCGATCTCAAAGAGCTATACGACACCATTCCCTACGTCAAAAAACTGCTCGACACGGCGCGCGAAGTCGAGGGCGTCACCCGCCACGCCAGCACCCACGCCGCCGGCATCATCATCTCCGACCGCCCACTGGTGGAGTATATGCCGCTGCACCGCCCCACCAAAGGCGAGGGCGAAGGCCCCATCGGCATCGTCTCCCAATGGCCGATGGAAATCGTGGAGATGCTGGGGATGCTCAAAGTCGACTTCCTGGGGCTGCGGACGATCACCCATGTGCGCAAGACGTGCGAGTGGATCGCACGGGAGCACGGGCGCGTGCTGACGATGAACACCATCCCCTACGAGCGCGTTCCCGACGACCCGGAGCAGGACGCCGACGTGATGGCGTTGTACGACCTGCTCACCAGCGGCGAGACGACCGGCATCTTCCAGGTGGAAAGCGCCGGCATGAGGCGGATTCTGCGCGACATGCGCCCGGATCAGTTCCAGCAAATTATCGCGGTATTGGCGCTCTATCGCCCCGGCCCGATGGAAAACATCCCATCCTACATCCGCCGGATGCACGGGGAAGAGGAGGTACAATATCATCACCCAATCCTGGCAAGCATTTTGGATGATACTTATGGCATCTGTGTGTCCGGCGATGCGATTGTGAGCGATGCGCGCACGGGAGAGCGCATACGTCTGGCTGAAGTTGGCGCACGTCAAGAGATTTATGTGCAAGGTGTTGACGCCGAGTGGCGTATGGCTGCTGGGCGCATGACACATTGGGCGCATAATGGGCAGAAACCGGTATGGGAAGTGCGGTTGCGCAATGGCGCGCACATCAAGACGACGCCAGATCATCGTTATCTTACCGAAGACGGCTGGAAACCGCTCCACGAATTAAAAGTCGGTGATTACATCGCCACTCCACACGCGCTCATTTCTCAAAATGCGACGTATGATCGACGCAAACTGCGCCTGTTAGCTTATTTGCTGGCTGACGGCGATCTGGGCAATCTTGCCGCAGTCAATTTTGTTTCTAAAGACCCGGCGTTATTGGACGCATACGAGAGGTGTTTAGGAGTTTTTGAAAACACAACGCCGGGTCGCGTCGAACAAGTCAGAGATGTGACGCGTGTTACTGTAGCGAAATCCGACCGCGCCAACTATCATGCGCCGAACGAGTTACTTGCGTGGTTACGTGAGCTAAAATTAAAGCATCCCGCAGGCAGTAAACCGGGTGGGGTGCGCTCTTCCGAGAAATTCATTCCTGATTTTGTCTTTGCTTTATCAGCGGCAGATATTGCCTATTTTCTGGCCGCGTTGTGGGATTGCGACGGTTACGCCGGGCGCAAGCTGTGGCATTATAAAACTATTTCCGCGCGACTGGCCGAAGGTGTGCAGACGCTTTTGCTCAAGTTAGGTATTTCATCCTACATTCATACGGCGGCTTATGAAGGTCGCCAGGGGCAGCGCACTAGCTATCAGGTCACCGTGTATGAGACGGCGCGCTTGGCTGAGGCGTTACAACCATATCTGCTTACTGCCAAACGCGACGCGCCGGCAACTGCGTATGCGCAAAGCGGGATTGCCCGCGCGCCATTCATCGCTGAGGTGGAAGCAGCGACCTCGCTTTCCCAACGCGCGTTGATGCAAAAATTTGGCATTGATCGGCAACATTTTTACACCAAGGGGCGCCAACGTGAACGTATTGCGGTGACCGTCGTTGCGCCTTTAGCTGAACAATTGAATCTGCCAGAAACGGTTCGACGCTTGCGGATTGCCTGGGAAGAAATTGTGAGTATCGAGCCAGCCGGAACGGAAGATGTATACGATATTACGGTCGAGGGACTGCATAATTTTGTAGCAAATAACATTATCGTTCATAACTGCGTTTATCAAGAGCAAATCATGCAAATTGCCGTCGCCATGGCCGGGTACAGACCCGGCGAGGCCGACGGCATCCGCAAGGCCGTGGCGAAGAAAGTCCGCTATCTGATGGACAAGCACAAGCAGATGTTCCTCGAAGGGGCGCTCAAGAAGGGCATCCCCGAGCAGGTCTCTGAGAAAGTCTGGGCCGACATCGAATTCTTCGCCCGTTACGGCTTCAACCGCGCGCACGCCACCGACTACGCCGTCATCACCACACAGACGGCTTACCTCAAAGCGCACTATCCACTGGAATTTATGACCGCGCTGATGACGACGGAGCGCCACTATACCGAGAAGCTCGGTTTTCTCATCGCCGAAGCGCGCCGCAGCGGCTTGGAGGTGCTGCGCCCGTGCATCAACCACTCGGAAGTGGAATTTGTCATCGAACATACCAATGGTGGGCGCGCCATCCGCATCGGCCTGGGGGCGATCAAGAACGTGGGCGACGAGATCATGCGGCTCGTCGTGGATGCCCGGCGCGAGCGCGGCCCTTTCAAGACGCTGGATGACTTCGCCGACCGCGTGGACTTGCGCAAACTCAACCGCAAGGCGCTCGAATGTCTGATCCAGGCCGGGGCGCTGGACGATTTTGGCCCGCGCCCCGCGCTGCTCACGTTGATCGATGCGCTCATCGGCGCGAGTGGGCAGGTGCACAGCGCCCGCGACGTGGGCCAGTTCTCGCTCTTCGATGCGATGCCCGGCGCAACGCAGACGATCAAGCCGCCGTCTTTCGTCCCGGCAATCCCGGAGCGCCGTCTGCTGGAATGGGAGAAGGAATTGCTCGGCACGTACCTCTCCCGGCATCCGTTGGCGCAGCAGGAAAACGAGCTATTGCGGCAGGATTTGGTCAACACCACGGTGGATCGCCTGGCGACGGAGGCCCTGGGGCAGCAGTTGACGCTGGTAGGGATGGTGCAGCGCGTGCGCCGCATCGCCACCAAGAAGGGCGATACCATGGCCTTCGTTACCCTGGAAGGCTCCGGGGGTACGGTGGATGTGACTGTCTTCCCGCGCACCTATGAGCGGTTCAAGGACAAGCTGGTGGTCGAGAGCGTGCTCGTCGTCAGCGGTAAGCTGGACAACCGCCAGGATCGTGAGGAACACTCGCTGCTGGCGGACTGGTTCAAGGAGCCGCACGAGTTGCTGCGGCCGGTGGGTAACAGCGGATACTCCGCGATGCCCTATGATGCGCCGCCCTTTGTCGCCGAAGCCTCGGGATTCTATGGAACAGAGCCAGATTTTGCCGATGACTTCCCGCCCCCCACGCTGCTTAACGGCAACGGCATTGAGTCGCGGCCTCGTACCGCACAGCCTACCGCGCCACCCTCGCCGCCAGCGCCCAGATCGAAACCGGTTACGGCTCCGCTGTCCAATAGTCGCGCCGTTAAAAGCAGCACCGCCAACGGCGGCAACGGCGAGCGCCGTGACACGCCACCCCCGCCGGAGGAACCCCCTGTCCCGCCCGCGACCGTCTACGTCACCTTACCACGTACCGGCGATACCGCTCGCGACTTCGCGCGACTGGCGCAACTACATGATTTACTCAAAACCGAGTCGGGGCAAGACAGTTTTGTCGTCTATCTCGAAAACGAACGCGGCAAGCCCGTAGAACTTCTCTTTCCCAACGAGCGTACCCGCTATACGCCGCATCTCAAAGAGCAGGTCGCCGGCATCGTTGGTGCGGAAAACATCCGGGTGATGGGGAGTTGGTGAAAGGGTCACATTTGCCAACTCATCAGCAGGGCATCTGGCGATATCAGGTGGGGTAACGCTGCGTCACAAAATGGCGCAGATAGTTGCGCGGTCATAGCGCGAAAACGGCGTTCCAGCGTGGGCAATGTGGCGCGATACCCATTGAGCAACGGCTGATCGCTCGTCGCCAACCAATGGACGCCCAAAATCTCGCCAGCGTCATTGCTGCCAAAACTGGCGAGTGCTATCATCGCTGCATCCTCACGGGATAATCCGCTGCTCTCCCGTATACGTCGCGCCCAACGCGGCTGATACCGGGTAGGCGAAAGGGCCGGCATCGCGTTGAGCACAATTTGAGCGAGGGGATATGGTTGTAGACGTTGAAGTACGTTGAAAGTGTAACGGCTGACAAAGAGCGTTACACCGCGTTCTTCAGCGGCGCGCCACAGCAAGAGTGCGCTGGTTTCCAGAGGCGTCAAGGAACGCAACCGCCCGTAATGCAATCCGGTGAGGATGTAGCGAACGACGTTTTTATCGAGCAGGCACCGCATCGGAGCGGATGGGGTGTTCATAGTCGTCTAGTGTTTGGAGCGCTTCCGTATGCGCGACATCCCAAATACGCGCTTGCTCTGCTTCCGGTGCGGCGAAAAACTCGGCGACGGTCAGGCCACCCAAAAAGAGATCGTTATCACGCAAAGGGCGAGTTTTGGGCAACGCAGCCATTTTGGCCTCGAAGTAGGCCAGCAAATCATTCTGTCCGGCGGGCAAAACCAATTCGTCTGGACGGATGGTCTGCAACTCCGGCACCAATCGGATGAGCGCCGCTTTCTGGCGACGGTCCAGCCGGCGAATCAGCCGGGCAAGCTGTTCCAGAGGCACGCTGCGCGTGCGCAATTGCGTCATTGCTCTACCTCCATTTGTATCTGATGTTCTTATCATACCACACCTTTCCAAGTTTTGAACGAGCAGGTGAGAACCGTGAAGAAAGGGCGAGTCGCTAATTCGTCACAGTATAATTGACATTCGATGACACCGCTGTTTGGAGGGACGATCTATGGCCGAAGCACTCTTATCCGGCGCATTGCTGCTCCACGTCCGCAAACTCGCGGAAGAAATCGGGCCGCGCCCGGCTGGGCATCCAGCGGAGATGCGCGCGCGGCAGTACATCCGCCAGGTGCTCAGCGACCTCGGCTACGACGAGATCGAAACGCTGCCGTTCCTCACGCCGGATACTTGGGGGTACGCGCTCGGCAATCCCCTCGCGTTGACCCTGGCGAGCAACCTGTTGGGGGCGCGCAGCCGCGTGGGACGGCTGTTGGGCGGCGCGATGGCGCTCGTCAGTGCGTATACGCTTTGGCGTTCTACGTGCGTCGACAAACAGCCGCTCGCCGCATTCTCTCCACGCCGGCAAAGCGCGACATTGATCGTGCGCGTGCTGCCTACCGAGGAATCGCGGCGCACGTTGGTGCTTCTGGGACACACCGACAGCAACAAAAACCGACCGTCTTTCTCTCCGCAGCTCATGAAGTACCTCCTGGGCTTGACGACGGCGGGACTGGCGGCTATGGTCAGTAATGGTGTGGCGCAAATCGTCGAAGGACTGAGCGGTAGTAAAGGCGCAAGGAATTTCCGCAAGGCCAGCCTGTGGGCGGTCATCGCCAGCCTGCTGATCGCATTGTACGACGAGACCGGCCCCTACGTCCCCGGCGCGAGCGATAACGCGAGCGCGGTCGCCTG
>DAOUAY010000015.1:0-6389 GCA_034432995.1 Anaerolineae bacterium
GACAAAGGTGACGTGATTGCCGAGCGGCCCTTCGTGGCGGCGCTGCCCAAGGCGATGTTGAGCCTGGCGCAGGGTGGGGCGCTGGCGGTCATCGGGCACATCGAGCGCGTGTGGAGCCTCTCGTACCTGGGCCCGGAGCGGCGGGTGGGCCTGGGCGAACCGCGCCGCGATGAACACCTGGCCGTCTTCGAGAGCACGGTGGACCGCCTGCTGCGCGGCTATCCCGTCGGGGCGGCGATGGATCACTTCGACGTGCGCTACGCGGCGCTGGCGACGGAGCTGACGGCGGCGTTCGAATCGATCACCGAACCCAACGATGACCACTTGACGGAGCTGTGGACGGCCAATCACGACGCGCGCGGCTACGTCATCATCGGCGACCCGGCGGTGCGGCTGAGAGTCGCCCCAACGGCGGCGCAGGCCACCCCGCGCCACGATTTGACCTGATTTTAGAGCGAACGGGGATCTGGCGATCCCCTCAGAGCATTTTGCGGGGATCTGGCGATCCCCTCAGAGCATTTTGCGAACGGGGATCTGGCGATCCCCTCAGAGCATTTTGCGAACGGGGATCTGGCGATCGCCTCAGAGCATTTTGCGAACGGGGATCTAGCGATCCCCTCAGAGCATTTTTGTGATTTGCTGTGACTCGTGCGTCGTGGCATAAATTCCACACCAGTTAGCCATGCTTGGAGCGGATCGCCAGATCCGCGGTTCTTGCGGGCTACGCCGGGATCCGGAGACGGCGGATTGTGATCCGCCTTAAGCGGTGAAGTAGAACTACTTTTGGAGGAGCGATATGACCGAAACCGAAGAAAAACTCCCTGCCGATCTGCTGAAGGAAATCTACGTCAACGGCATCGACGGGACGACGGGCGACTACAGCCTGCCGCCGATGACGAGCGCGGCGCTGGCGAAGGTCATCAAGGGCGAGTCGGCGGCGGAGAATCTGAACGAATTGCAGCTCAAGAAGAACCGCCCGGTCGATTTCCCGGTCTCCGAAGCGGTGCAAGACCCCACTGACCTGTCGCAGGCCGGATGGGCCGTCATCTTCCCCGCCGCGATGGACGAGAACCGCCGTGAGGAAGTCAAAGAGGCGCTCAAGCCGTTGCTGGATCATCGCCAGGGGAAGGCCGGCGACCTGTATCGCGTCTTCGAGGGCGAGGCTGGCTATCGCGCGTTCGAGAGCAAGGCCGATTTCTGCAAGCGCCAATCGCCGGAGATCAAACGCGGGCCGGCCCGCCCGGAGCAGATGCCGTTCTACGTGCTGCTCGTGGGCAGCCCGGAGGAAATCCCCTACGAGTTTCAGTTCCAGCATGACGTGATGCGCGGCGTGGGCCGTCTCGACTTCGGCGACGACCTGGAGGCGTATGCCAGCTACGCGCAGAACGTCGTCGCGGCGGAGAGCGGAGCGGTGAAACTCCCGCGCAAGGCCGCCTTCTTTAGCGTCCGCAATCCCGGCGATGACGCCACGCTCATCAGCGACCGCTATCTGGTCCGCCCGCTGCTCGCCAATCTGCAACAACCAACACTGCGAGGCGAGATTCCGCTCAAGTTCGAATGGGACCTCAGCCTCACGCCGTCGGGCGAGAAAGCGGAACTGGCGCGACTGCTCGGCGGCCAAGACCAGACGCCCGCGCTGTTGTTTACGGCGAGCCACGGGATGGTTTTCCCGTCCGCGCCGGAGCAGCAGCAAATACGCGAGCAGGGCGCGCTGTTGTGCCAATGTTGGTCGCGGGGCGCGCCGATCCTGCGTGACGATTACTTCGCCGCCGAAGACCTGAGCGATGCCAATCTTCTGGGGCTTGTGGGGATGTTCTTCGCGTGTTTTGGCGTGGGGACGCCCAGATTCGACTATTTCACGCATCCGCGCGCGACGGCCAAAACGCCGATCGCGCCGCGCAGCTTCACCAGCGCGCTGCCGAACCGGATGCTGCGTCAGGGGGCGCTGGCAGTCATCGGGCACGTGGACCGGGCATGGGGACACTCGTTCATCTCACCCGGCGATAACGTGGAGATCGAGGCGTTTGTCACGGCGCTGCGCAAGCTGCTCAACGGCGATCCCGTTGGGCTGGCGACCGATCCGAGCTTCAATCTAAAGTACGCCGATATGACCACCACCCTCACCGAAGCGCTGCAGGAGTTGCAGTACGATCCGACCTATATCGACGATGAGGAACTGGTGCGGCTGTGGACGGCGAACAACGACACGCGCAGCTACGCCGTGCTCGGCGACCCGGCGGCGCGCATCCCGTTCTAGTTTCTCGAATTACGCTATTTCTTGAAGACTTCGATGGTTTTGTAGCCGGTCTTACCGTCTGGCCGGGTGAACGGCTCATCGAACGTGAGCAGACCCTCTTCGATCATGATCTTGCACTCTATCCCGCCGGAGGCGCGCTGGATGTATGGCGAGCCGTTGGCCCGCACCCGGTACACGTATCCCTTGGGCAGGGGATAGTGACGCGCCAGGTCGGCGACCGTTTTGATGTCTGGATCATCGATATGATTGTTCCCTTCTGGGAAACCGGGATAGTTGCGTTTCCGACCGGGTGAACTTGCCGGGTGTCCCATTTCATCCTCCTTCGAGATAGTCATACTTCAACGCTTAAGGCGGATCACAATCCGCCGTTCCCCAGCGCCGGATTATGATCCGGCGCAAGCATTTTCATAATCGTTGGTGTGGAATCCCCCATGGAGACTCTTTGAAAGTATGTTGTTCGAACGTTACGCCTTCGGCATCAACGGGCGCTTGTTGGGCATCCCGGCGCGGCGCGGATACTGCGGCGGCGTGACGGCGACCTTGTCCAGAATGACGAGGTAGCGTGTTTCGGCCAGACCGCGCAGTTCCACGGGCACGAGCCGCCGGACGCGCCCGCCCAATTGCTGAATGGCCCATTCGCCGCGCTGGACTTCGGCGGGCGCGCTTTCGCCCTTTTGCGCCAGCACGCGCCCCCCCACTTTGACCAGCGGCAGCAGATATTCCGCCAGGATGGGCATGTCGGCGACGGCGCGGGCGATGGCCCAGTCGTACTGCTCGCGGTGCGCGGGCTGTTGGCCCAGTTCCTCCGCGCGCCCCTGTTTGACGGTCACGTCGCGCATCTTGAGGTGCGCGGTCACGTGTTCCAGGAAGCCGACTTTTTTGGCGGTGGCTTCGAGCAGCGTCAGCTTCATTCCCGGACACAGGAGTTTGAGCGGCAGGCCGGGAAAGCCCGCGCCGGTGCCCACGTCGATCACCTGTTTGCCGCTGAAGCGCTCGCCGCTTTCGAGCGCCTGGAAGCAGGAGAGGGAATCGAGAAAGTGCCGCACTTGAATCCCCACGTCGTCGGTGATGGCGGTGAGGTTGAACTCACGGTTCCATTCCACCAACACGTGCTGGTAAGCGCCCAGAGACTCCAATTGCTCCGGGGTCAGGCGAATCTGTAACTCGCGCGCGCCGTCGATTAATTGCTGCACACCGGCCCTTCCTTGCAAGATATTTCCCTCATTATACTCGATTGTGCGGCTGATTGGCAATTCGCCGATTGACATTTGCTCCCTACCTTGATGGGACTATACTGCGATACAGATGGGATTGAGCGATGAAAGCGTGATATAGAGATCACGGCTGCATAGTTTCAGTTGCGCTAATTTTGCCTGGTTTGGATCGTCAATCCAGACTGCAACGGGGATCTGACGATCCCCTCGGAGCATTTGGCGATCTGCTGAGTTTGACTATGAGACTGAAGACTATTCGACGATCCCTGGAGGAGGTTACGATGACACTTCCCGCTATTCCGATGGACGCGATTCTGGAATTTCTCGTCGGACTGTTGAACACGCCCAGTCCGACCGGCGACACCGAGCAGGCGATGGCTTACGTCGAACAGGCCGTGCGTGACCTGCCGCTGAGCATCAGTCGCACGGTGAAAGGCGGGCTGGTGCTGACGTGGCCTGCATCTACGGGGCGCTGCTCGCGCTGCACCAGGCCGGCATGGCGCCGCTTTATCGCGTGAACGCGCTGATCTCGAATTATGAGGAGGTCGGACACGGCGCGTCGGTAGGCATCCCTGCCGATGCGCAGGAATTGGTTGCCGTGGACATGGCTGCCGTCGGCGAGGGGCAGAATTCGGATGAGTTCAGTGTGGGAATCTGCGCCAAAGACTCCGGCGGCCCTTACGATCTAGGACTGCGCAGGACGTTGGAGCGTCTGGCGACCGAGCACGCCATTCCCTACAAAGTCGATACCTATCCGTATTATGGCTCCGATGGGGGAGCGGCTTTGCAAGCCGGCGCCGATCTCAAAGTCGCGCTGATCGGGCCGGGCGTGGATGCCTCGCACGCCTACGAGCGCACCCACCGCGATTCCATTGAGGCTACCACGCGGTTGATCGTGGCCTATCTGCTCGCGGAATAGCCAAACTTCATCAGCAGATGGGCAACCATAGGTTGCACGCAGATTAAGCAGATTTTTAACTTTCTTAATCTGCTCAATCTGCTTAATCTGCTGACAATTTTAGAGGGAGTTATGCTCAACTGGGAGATTCCGTATTTGACGCCGGATTTGCCGGGTATCGGCGGCAAGATGCGCGTCGAGATCGACGACTTTATCGTTGAAGAAGTCCCTGCCTACGATCCGTGCGGGGAAGGCGAGCACACGTTCTTCGGCGTGGAGAAGCGCGACATTTCGACGTTGGCGCTGATCCAGCAGATCGCGCGGGCGTTGGGCGTCTCCGAGCGGGAGATCAGCAGCGCCGGATTGAAAGACGCGCGCGCTGTGGCCCGGCAGACGCTTTGCGTCCAGTGGGTCCCGCCGGAGACGATTCTGGCGCTCAACGTGGATAAAGCGCAAATCTTGTGGGCGAAACGGCACACTAACAAACTCCGCAGCGGACACTTGCGCGGCAATCGCTTCACGCTGCGCCTCCGCGATGTGGGGCCGGACGCCGAAGCGCGCGCAGCCGCCATTACCGAACAACTGCTGGCGCGCGGCGTCCCCAACGGGTACGGCCGGCAGCGCTTCGGCAATCGCGGCAACAACCACGAAATGGGCTTGCTGCTGTTACGCAACGACCGCGCGGCGCTCCGCACCCACGGTATCCACCACCTTTCTTACAAGATGCGCCAGTTTCTCATCAGCGCGGTACAGTCGGCGCTGTTCAACACCGTGCTTGCGGCGCGCATCGAGCGCGGCCTGCTGGACGACGTGCTGCCCGGCGACGTCGCCCGCAAGGAGGAGACCGGCGGTATCTTCATCGTGGATGACGTTGCCGCCGAACGCCCGCGCGCGAAAGCCTGGGAGATCAGCGCCACCGGGCCGATCTATGGCTACAAGATGCTCGCGGCGCAGGCCGAAGCGGGCGCGCTCGAAGCGACCATACTGCAAGAGGCCGGACTTACTCCGGCGGACTTCCGCCCGTTTCAGGCGAAGGGCAGCCGCCGTCCACTGCGCTACTATCCCGAAGGGCTGATGTGGCAGATGGAAGGCTCGGACGTCCTCACCCTCTCGTTCTTCGCGCCCAAAGGCGCGTATGCGACGCTGTTGCTGCGCGAGTTGATGAAGACGGAGGTGGTGTTGGAGGAAGAGGGCAGTGAGGACAGCGGAGCCGGCGTTTAGGCCTTCCTTTGATCTTTTGGAAAGATGAAGTCGTGCTATAATGAATGCAGTAAGCAGTCGCTATTTGCTCGGAAGACGGATGTAGGTGTGTGGAACTACTCAAGGAAAGTACCAAATGAGTACATTTGAAATCACATTGATGATTGAACAGCTAGAAGAAGGCCCCTATCTGGGTACTAGCCCGGAGTTACCGGGATTGATTGTTCAGGCTGAAACCCCAGAAGAAGTTCTTGCGTTGGCGCCTGGAATTGCGCGTGATTTGATTGCCGTGATGCGCGAAATCGGACAACCGCTGCCGCGCCAACTCCGCGCCATTCCTACGCCCCGACGTGTTGCGTTGATGGTTCCGGCATGACCTACCGCGAATTGACGCGCAAGCTACGGGCGTTAGGCTGCGAGTTCAAACGCGCCAGCAAAGGTAGCCACGAAATCTGGATCAATCCGTGTCTGAACCTGGCAACCGTCATTCCACATCACCCTGGTGATATCCCCAAAGGCACACTCCACGCGATTCTCAAACAATTAGGTATTTCTCCCGACGAGTTCGCCAAAGCTTGATGTTTTGCTTTCTGCGAGGATATTCGTTTCGTCCCGTCGCGCAACTGGTATAGCGCCATCGATAGGATACTGACCACCGATATCTTCCTGCTTTTGTGCAATCCCTGCGAGTCATTGGATGAGTCTACTGAAAAAACTAAGATTTTCACCACGGAGACACAGAGGGCACGGAGTTTTATTTAACTGCATTTTGATAAAATTGATATTGCTAACCGGAAAATCAATTTCATTCAAGATAAAA
>DAOUAY010000016.1:0-2112 GCA_034432995.1 Anaerolineae bacterium
AGTTGTTTTGCCGCCGCGCGCGGATCCGCCGCATACAGGACGGCGCGCGAAACCGGCACGATGACGCCGCTGCCCTGCGTATCCAATCCGGCGCTGAGCGCGGCCTCCAGATCGCCGCCCTGCGCACCGACGCCAGGCGCGAGAATCCAGCGGTCGGGAGCGAGCGTGCGGACAGCAGCGAGCGCCTCCGGTTGCGTTGCGCCGACGACGAAGCCGAGCTGCGTCGCGTCACCCCAGGCCTGCGCCTGCACGGCGATACGCTCGAACAGCGGCGGCGCGCCGTGCTGCTGCACCTCCGCCGCCGACGGGTTGGATGTGAAGCACAGCGCGAAAACCGCTTTGCCCGGATACGCGAGGAACGGCGCGATGCTGTCCTGTCCCAAATACGGGCTGACGGTGACGGCGTCGGCGTCCAGCACCTCGAAGACGGCGCGCGCGTAGGCTTTAGCGGTGCTGCCGATGTCGCCGCGCTTGGCGTCGAGCAACACTGGCGCATCCACAGCGTGGCACGCGGCGATCACCGCGCGCAGCGCGTCCCACCCTTCCGCACCGTACTGCTCGAAGAAGGCGCTGTTGGGTTTGTAGCAGCACACCAGGTCGGCGGTCTGCGCGACAATGTCCAAACAAAACGCCTTCACACGTTCCACCGTCGGCATGTCGGGCAAAAAATCCGCCGGAAACTTCCCCACCTCCGGGTCCAGCCCCACACACAACAGCGACTCATTCCGCGTTATTGCTTCGTTCAACCTATCTACAAAACTTTGGGTCATCTTTACCTCCCTGGGTAGTAAGAGATCGTAAACTCGCAACTCGCAACTCGCAACTCGCTACGCCTTCCCCAACACCGCCGCCAGCAGCGCCATGCGCACATACATCCCGTTTCTTACCTGGCGGAAGTAGGCGGCGCGCGGATCGTCGTCCACGCGGTAGTGGATTTCGCCGACGCGCGGCAGTGGGTGCATGACGACCATGTTTTTCTTCGCGCGGGTCATCAACTCGGTGGTGATCTCGTAGCAGTCCTTGACCTCTTCGTACTGTTTGGGATCGCTGAAGCGTTCTTTTTGGATGCGGGTGACGTAGAGCACGTCGGCGTTCTCGATCACGTCGGCGACGTCGTGAGTTTCGCGCACTTTGACACCCCGGTCGATCAACTCGTTCATCAGCGCCATGGGCAGGCGCAGGATGTCCGGCGAGACGAAGCGCAGGCTGATGTCATCGTATTGCATCAGCAGCCGGGTGAGGGAGTGGACGGTGCGCCCGTAGCGCAGGTCGCCGACCATCGCCACCTTCAACCCGTCGATGCGGCCCAACTCCTGGCGGATGGTGAACAAGTCGAGTAGCGCCTGGGTGGGATGTTCGCCCGCGCCATCACCCGCGTTGATGACGGGGACGGAGGCGTAATCCGCCGCCAGCTTCGCCGAGCCGATCTCCGGGTGGCGCAGCACGATGACGTCCGAGTACTGTTCGAGCGTGCGAATGGTGTCCGGCAGGCTTTCCCCCTTGCTGACGCTGCTGAACTGCACGCCCTGGGTGATCGGGATGATGCCACCGCCCAGTCGCTCCATTGCGGCGATAAACGAGGCGCTGGTGCGCGTGCTCGGTTCGTAGAAGAGGCAGGCCAGCACGTACCCCTTGAGCAGGTCGCAGCCCCCCACGCGCTCGACCAACTCTTGCATCTCCCGCGAACGGGTGAAGATGTACGACAACGTATCGCGGTCGAATTGATCCACCGACAGGATGTCGAGACCGGTCAGGCTGTTGCCGTTGTCCTTTTTCAATGTCATCTGATCATAATCGAATAACTTGGGTAATGTTTGAAGCTGTTCCATTTCTTTCCCTCCTTTGGCTTAAAAATGATTGTCTGGATACTGTCCCCTGGTGCTGCCACAAAAAAGAACCCGCTTATGAGCGGGTTCTCTTTGTCGAATGGATAAATGCGCCATGGCATGGCGCGCCATCTTCAAAGATGAGCGCGCCATGCAGTTTTACACGTTCTACTTTCCCCCGGACGGGCATGCCAGAAAAAGGACTCCACCCACATTTGGTCTGGAGTCCTGCATCGGATAACGTATACGCCGCGTCGAGCGCGACCTCGATCCACGTTTCCGGTTG
>DAOUAY010000017.1:0-8942 GCA_034432995.1 Anaerolineae bacterium
GAAACCAATTACAATCAAAGATGTGAAAGTTATTCTGACCCAACCCGCCGGTTCGCGGCTGGTGATCGTCAAGGTCATCACGTCGGAACCGGGATTGTATGGATTAGGCTGCGCGACGTTTACGCAGCGCTTCCACGCGGTCGTCGCGGCGCTCGAAAAGCACCTCATCCCCTTTGCTATCGGGCGGGATGTGGCGCGCATCGAGGAATTTTGGCAGATGGCGATGGTGCATAGCTATTGGCGCAACGGCCCGGTGCTCAACAACGCCATTTCCGGCATCGATCAGGCGCTGTGGGACATCAAGGGCAAGCTGGCGAATATGCCCGTCTACGATCTCCTGGGCGGCAAGTGCCGCGAGGGGGCCGCGGTCTACACCCACGCCGACGGTCGTTCGCCGGAAGAAGTCGCCGATAACGTCAAGAAGTTCATGGCCGAGGGCTACCGCTACATTCGCATCCAGATGGGCGGCTATGGCGGGCGCGGCGATACGCTGGTGAAGCCAGAAGGCGCGCCCGACGGCGCGTACTACGACCCGCGCGCATACTGCCGCAACATGCTGCGAATGATGGAACACGTCCGCCAGGAAGTTGGCGACGAAGTCGAGCTGCTGCATGACGTCCACGAGCGCCTGCAACCTATCGACGCAGTGCGCTTCGCCAAAGACGTGGAGAAGTTCAATCTGTTCTTCCTGGAAGACGACCTCGCGCCGGAGGACATCGCCTATTTCCGTCACATTCGCCAGCAGTGCGCGACGCGGATTGCGATGGGCGAGCTGTTCAACAGCCCGCACGAGTGGCAGCCGCTCGTCGAGGAACGCCTCATCGACTTCCTGCGAATGCACGTCAGCCAGATGGGCGGGATCACGCCGGCGCGCGCCGTGGCGCTGTTCGCCAACATGTACGGCGTCAAGACCGCGTGGCACGGGCCGGGCGACACGTCGCCGGTGGGCCACGCCGCGAATCTGCACCTCGACCTGTGGGCGCCGAACTTTGGCATCCAGGAATGGTGCCGTTTCCCGGAGCACGTCTACGCGATGTTCCCCGGTCTGCCCGAAGTGCGCAACGGCTACATGTATCCGAGCGACAAGCCGGGTCTGGGCATCGACATCGCCGAGGACTTGGCGACGAAGTACCCCTGCGAGGATACCGTCGAGTGGTGGACGCAGGCCCGCTGGCCTGACGGCAGCCCGGCGCGTCCGTGATGTTATCCGCCTTGCTTCAAGGGGAATGCAGTTCCCCGTTTTTAAGCTGAACTCCGGTAAAAGTGTAGTAGTCAGACACATATTGCACCGCAGAGAGCGCAGAGTCCGCAGAAAATTCAAGTAATTTTCCGCGTTCTCAGCGAACTCAGCGGTAAAAATAACCCGGTCGGGATGTTCGATATCTTGTTGACCAATACAGAACTCCGGTAAAAGACGCGAATCTGACGATCCGCTCGAAGCAAGGAAGTGGGCGAGGATGATAACGTTCCGGAGAATAGAGATTTGACATCGAAACATTTGTGTTCATAATAGCAGTGGAGATTGGCACGCAAACTTTTACACCTTGTAGTATGTTGTCAATGACAGAAGGGGGAGACATGAAATTCCGAAAATTGGGTATTTTGATGGTATTGGCGGCTGTGTTGGCGACGAGCCTGTTGGCGGGTTGCCAGCCGCAGTCGAAGAAGATTGTCGTGGCGACGGATGCGACGTGGCCGCCGATGGAATATGTGGATGAGAACAAGGCAATCGTTGGGTTCGATATCGACCTGATGAACGCGATTGCCAAAGAAGCCGGCCTGGAAGTCGAGTACCGCAACGTGGCGTGGGATGGCATCTTCGCCGGCCTCGCCGCGGGAGAGTACGACGCCGTGATCTCGTCGGTGACGATCACCGATGAGCGCAAAGCGCAGTACGACTTCTCCGAGCCGTACATCAACGCCGGGCAGATCGTCGTGGTGCAAGCCGGCAGCGACATCACCGGGCCGGATACGTTGGGCGGGCGTACCGTCGGCGCGCAGATCAGCACGACCGGCGCGTTCGCCGTCCAGGAGATGGAGGGCGTCACGCTGAAGGAATACGACGAGGTCGGTCTGGCGTTCGAGGACCTCGTGGCCGGGCGCATCGACGCGGTGGTCTGCGATACACCGGTAGCGGCGGACTTCGCGCTGCAACGCGAGGAGTACCGGGCCAAGCTGAAGATCGTCGGCGAATCGTTCACCGAGGAGTACTACGGCATCCTCGTGCAGAAGGGTAACGGCGACCTGCTCGCCAAGATCAACAAGGGGCTTGCCGCGGTGCAGGACAAGGGCATCGATAAAGAACTAGAAGAAAAGTGGCTGCGGTAATCGTTGCGTTTGTGCTAATCTCCACCGCAAGTCTGTTTTAGTCCCACAAGTCAGTTGAATGACAGAGAACACGGAAAAGTATCCCGTGTTCTCTGTGATTATTTTCCGGCCAGGTGAATGGAGTTAAGCAGGATGCTTGGACCTTTGTCCTGCTGCTCCTTTTAAGGAGGACTTATGAAATCTGAATCGCATCCACATACCAGACCGGGGCCGCATCCCCATGGCTGGCAGCAAGATGATAGCGCCCTGATTCCCCGCGAACGCAGCCTGATGATTGCCTGGTGGATTGCCATCGTTGCGGCAGTCGTCTTTATCATTGCGGCAGCTATAATCAAGCCCGTACCCTACCGGGAAATCATCGGCTTTATCGGCGATGGGCTGGTGGTCACGTTCCAGATCACGATCGTGTCGATGACGTTCGCGTTGATCCTGGGCTTGATCGCCGGATTGGGCCGCACGGCGACGAATTCTTTCTTCAACATTTCGGCCTCGCTATACGTCGAAGTCATTCGCGGCATCCCGCTGCTGGCGCAACTGTTCTGGATTTATTACGCGATGTCCCGCTTCATCCGGTTGGGACCGCAGGTTTCGGCGGTGTTGGGGCTGACGATTTGCTACGGCGCCTACATCGGTGAGACGTTCCGGGGCGGGATTCAGTCGATCCCCAAGGGGCAGATGGAGGCCGCGCGCGCGTTGGGACTCACTCGTGGTCAGGCGATGCGCTATGTCATCATCCCGCAGGCCGTGCGCGTCATCCTGCCGCCGGTCGGCAACGAGTTTATCGCTATGCTCAAGGACTCGTCGCTGGTCTCGGTGCTGGCGATTTCCGATATGCTGCGGCGGGGCCGGGAGTACGCCTCGCGCACGTTCGCTTACTTCGAGACGTACACGTTGGTGGCCCTGGTCTACCTGCTCGTCACGCTGATCTTCTCGCGCGTCGTCTTTTTCATCGAGCATGGTATGTCACGCCAGGATAAGGACAAGCCGGTGACGTTGATGCACCGTCTGGCCGGGGTGGTGCTCGATCTGGTCGTGCTGGATTTCATCGGTTTGATCGTGTACGGCTTGCTTCAGCCGTTGGCTTTGCTCTTTACCGGCTTTCCGGTCAATGTGGTTTTGGCGGTTGTGATGCTCGTGGTCGGCCTGACCTACCTCTTGCTTTTCTGGACGCGCGCGGGACGGACGCCGGGCATGATGGCGGTGGGGTTGCAACTTTTTGCTGAACAGGGTGAGCATCCGTCGTTGCCGCAGGCGCTCAAACGGCTGCTGTTTCTGATTCTGCCATTGCCGGGACTGAGCCTGCTGTGGATGCAGTGGTCACCCACAGGCGAAGCCTTGCACGACCGCTTTGCCCGCACCCGCGTCGGTCGGGATTAAGAGGAGCACAAGATGAGTACAACGCCAATCGTTCAGATTCGGAATTTGCACAAGCGTTTTGGCCGCATCCACGCGCTCAACGATGTGAGCCTGGATGTGGAAGCCGGCGAAGTCGTCGTCATCATCGGGCCGAGTGGATCGGGCAAATCGACGCTGCTGCGCTGCGTCAATCGGCTGGAAGTGCCCACCAGCGGCACGATCAGCATCGACGGGGTGGAGATTCGCGGCGACGAGCGCCAGATCAACCAGATGCGCGCTGAGGTGGGGATGGTGTTTCAGCAGTTCAACCTCTTCCCGCACATGACGGCGACGGAGAACATCATCCTGGGGCCGATGACCGTTCGCAAATGGGAACGCGAGCGCGCCGTGACGTTCGCTCACGAATTGTTGGAGAAGGTTGGCATCCCTGAAAAGGCCGACGTCTACCCGGAGCAGCTCTCCGGCGGGCAGCAGCAACGCGTCGCCATTGCGCGCTCGCTGGCGATGGAGCCGAAGATCATGCTCTTCGACGAGCCAACCTCGGCCCTCGACCCGGAGATGATCAAGGAAGTGCTCGACGTGATGCTCGACCTGGCCCGCGACGGCATGACGATGATGGTGGTTTCGCACGAAATGGGTTTTGCTCGCAATGCCGCCAAGCGCATCGTCTTTATGGATCAAGGCGAGATCATCGAAATGACTACGCCGGAACTGCTCTACACCGCCCCGCAGCACGAGCGGACGAAGCGGTTCTTGAGCCAGATTTTGCATTAGTGACAAATAGCCGTTAGCCTTCAGCTTTCAGCCGTCAGCATTGCGCCGGTCTGGCTGAAAGCTGATAGCTGACTGCTGATAGCTCACCGGAGGTGAAACTATGCAATGGGAAAATTTGACCGTATCGGCGTTTGCGGAGGCTGTGCGTGAAACCGGCGTCTGCGTGATCGCAATGGGCGTGCTGGAGAAGCACAGCGAGCACCTGCCCCTGGGCACGGACTTCCTCAACGCGCACAAGATCGCGTGTCTGGCGGCGGAGCAGGAGCCGGCGGTGGTTTTTCCGCCGTTCTACTTCGGCCAGATTTACGAGGCGCGCTGTTTCCCCGGCGCGCTAACGCTCAAGCCGACGCTGCTGTTGGACGTGATTCAGAGCGTCTTCGATGAGATCGGGCGCAATGGCTTCGAGAAGATCGTCGTCTTCAACGGGCACGGCGGCAACACACATCTGCTGCAATTCCTCAACCAGTGCGCGTTGTGGGAGGAGAAGCCGTACCAGGTGTACTTGCCGCTGGGCCTCACGCCGGAGCGGCAGGCGCAGTGGAAGACGATTGTGGAAACCGAGTTCCACGGTCACGCCTGCGAGTGCGAAACCTCGATCAGCCTGGCGAATCACCCAGAGTTGGTAGATATGACGCGCATCCCGGCGGAACCGGCATTGCCGCTCGACCGGCTGGCGCACTTGCCCGCGACGCACACCGGCATCTGGTGGTACGCGAATCACCCCGATCACTACGCTGGCGACGCCCGCGCCGCCACGCGCGAGAAGGGCCTCGCGCTGCGCCAACTGCAAATCGACGACCTGGTTGAATACATCGCGGCGGTCAAGGCGGATCAAGTTGCGCCCGCGCTATCTCGTGAGTTCTTTGCTCGAAGCAGCCAATTGTAGGGTTTGGACGCAGATTGCGCTGTTTTGTTTTAGAGGTTGAACAACCGGGCGGCGTTTCCGCCCATGATCAAGTCGTGTTCGGCGGGGTTGACGTCGTCCGCCAGCGCCGCCTCGTACATGGCGCGGACGACGTGCGGGCGCTGAAAGGGCGCGTCGGTGCCGAAGAGGACGCGCTCCGCGCCGAGCGTCTTGATCGCGTACATAATGGCAGTCTCGGTAGTCGAACTGCCGACGAGAAACATATTCGGGCAGCGCTGAGCGATTTCGACGACGGCCTGGTTCATATCCCAGTTCAGCATCCCTATGTGGACCATCAACACGGGCATCTCAGGATACATCCGCGCCACGCGCTCAGCGCGGAAGGGGTGCGTGTTCTCGTAGAAATCCGCGCCGATGTGGAACGCCAGCATCACGCCGGCTTTGGCGATTTCCTCGATGACCGGGAGCGCCAGCGTTGGGTCGTCGATGCGGTAGTTGTTCTGCGCGCCGTTGAGCTTCACGCCGTACAGTCCGTACTCCTCCGCGCAAACCCGCACCATTTTCTTGGCGTGATCCACGCTCACCGTGGGATCGGCCCAGCCAAAGCCGAGGATTTTGTCGGGATACTGGCGCATCGCGGCGTAGACGTAGCGGTTGTGGCCCTCGATTTCTTCGCCGTGATAATCGGGCTTGAGCCAGGTGATCGTCTTGTCGATACCGGCGCGCTCCATCCGCTTGAGGTGTTCTTCCAACGCGAACGCCCCGCCGGTGGGGGCGATGTGGGTGTCTGCGTCAATGATGATCATATAGGTTTTCCTCCTGATCTTCTTGTATTTGAATTTATATGCCTTGATGATTGCGTCACGTAGCGTATCGCCGCTGGCTTCGTAGGCATCGAATTTCGAGAATCCGCAGCTAATGCTTTGATGTACAGGGGTTCATCACTGTCGGCATCCACGGCGCGTGAGGCTTTTACTTCTATCTTGATAGTTTTATCGTTATCGACAAGAATAAAATCGTATTGCCCTGAGTAATCCGTATCCGTTTTCTTGGACGGTTTTTGTAGGCTTGGTACGAGTGATTTAAGATGTCCCTGCGCCCATTTTTCACCAAATCCACGTGGGGCGCTGATTTCGAACACGTACAGATACAAGTTTCGTGCGATGTATTCGTCACGCAGTTCGTAGTAATTTTCCAGGGTCAGAATGTCAGCGCCGAGTAGTGTGGAGATGATGTACTCATATTCATTGAATGGATAAACAGAAATGAGGTCTTCCAGATGCGCTCTGAATTCGTCTGGATTTTGCAACTTATCAATCAGTCTGTCTAATGCAGCAGCGAGTTTTTCCATCATAGCGCTCCTTAAAACAGCGTGGGTTGCGCAAACTCGGGTTGTATAGGGGGTTCTTCGCTTACAGAGTGGGTGTAGATAGTTTCTTCGAGTTCATGCTCAAACGGGTTACTGTTTTGCCATCCTAGTTTACCTGTTTTTCTATAACGTTCCAGACGGCGAATCGTGATTTCGCAGTAGATTGGATCGATGTCCATGGTATAACACCGCCGTTTTGATAATTCGCTGGCAAGTAGAGTTGTTCCTGAATGGCTAAAGAAATCTACCACCAGATCATTCTCTTGCGAACTGGCTTGAATGATGCGTTCGATGCTTTTGAGCGGCTTTTGCGCATAGCATCCAGATACATTTTCTTCCATTCGATAAAAAACCTGCTGAATATCAACCCAGACATTTCCGGGGCGGATTGTGTCAGACTTGCTACGTTGCAAATTCTCCGTTATCTCTCCGCCAACTTCTTTGTAATATCCGCGCAGTATTTTGGGAATATCGGTGTATTGCACTTGGAAGTAGGGTGTGCCTTTGGTGTAATATAACAATTCTTGTCTGACCGCCATCCAGTTCTTCTGTGTTCCGTATCCGCGTTGATTGCGCATTGTGATAAAACTTCTCGACGCGAACGGAAATTCACGCATCATTATCATAAAATCGGGTAGTGGTTGGAAGTGTCGATCCTGGTCGGCGCCTAACCAAACGTAGAGTGAACTGTTATGGGCTAGAATCAACCACGTCAGATCGATCCATTTTCTACACCACACGACGTAGTCGGAAAGCTCTCTTTGCTCGAAAGCGACCAGGTTATAAGGCGGATCGTGAATCGCCAGGGTCGCTAACTCGTTTCCCATCAAGCGCGTAACATCCGATGCATTTGTAGCGTCGAGGCATCCAACCTTGTTGTCACCGTAGGGATCAATCCATATTTCTCCATAGGATACCCGGCAAAAGGGAAGCAATTTATCTCTCAAGCCAGTATCTGTGTCCAGCCTGGGTAAGGGATTGTTTTTCATTGAGTGTCCTTTAGGATGATCTCATCTGTGTTTCCAGGTCAATCCACGCGGTCTGTGGGCAGACGCCGTCGTGAGAGAGAATGAAACGTGGGTCAGGTCTTTTTGGGTATCTACAACATCGGGTAAAAACGTCAACTGTCGCATACCGGTATTGTAGCGCAAGGGCGTCAGGATGCAAAAACGGGGATTGGGGATTGGTAACTGGCAATCGGTAATCGGGTAACCGAGAATCGTCCTTCCTAATCCCCGATTACTAATCCCTGATTACCAATTCCCGCAGCACCTGCGTCAGTACCGCAATCCCCTTATGGTACTCCTGCAAATCGATATGTTCGTGCGGTGTGTGATCGAGCGCCGAGTCGCCCGGACCGTAGGCCAGGATTGGGCAGTTCCACACCGGGCCGACGACGTTCATATCCGAGGTGCCGCTCTTGACCTTGAATTGGATGCGCCCGCCCTCCGCATCGATAGCCTTGACGAAGGCGCGCGCCAGTGACGTGTTCTTCGCCGCGTGATACGCAACCTCGCCGCCGCTGAAGCGCAGCTCTGCGTCTCCGGCAAACGCGCGCAGTGTGGCTTGTAACTCGTCGATGTCGATCTCCGGCGGCAGACGGAAGCCTAGCGTCAGCGTCGCCGTCTGTAAGAAGCCGTCATCCTCGGAGCGCATCGTCCGCAGCGAAGGCGCGAGCTGCTCGAACATCCGGGGATGCGCGGCGTTGTAGGCTTCGGCGTGTCCCGTCACCGCGCGCCAGAACGCGAACGCTTCCTCGCAGGCGCTTGCGTCGGGCCGGGCGGTGTGCCCGATCTCGCGGGCGAGCGCGTACTGCGCCAGCAGACGGCCTTTGTAGCCCGTGGTCACGCAGTCCCACCCGCTCGGCTCGCCGATGATGACGGCATCCGGCGCCAGCTTGTCCAGCAGAAAGCGCGCGCCTTTGGAGGTGGCAGCTTCCTCCTCGACCGCGCCGACCACGACGAGGCGCTTGCCGTTATATGCCCCGGCCCGCGCCGCCGCCGTGACGAACGTTGCCAGCGGACCCTTCGCATCCACCGCGCCGCGCCCGTAGAGCAGGCTCCCCTCGCGCCGCACGTCGATGAAGCCGGGCACGGTGTCGATGTGGCCGAGCAGCAGGACAAGGCGCTCGCCGTCGCCGATCTCGCCCACGGCGTTGCCCGCGTCGTCGATGTTGGCGTGGAAGCCGAGCGCCTCCATCCGGTCGGCCAGATATTCGACGGCAGGGCGCTCCTGCGTGGAAGGGCTGTA
>DAOUAY010000018.1:0-10626 GCA_034432995.1 Anaerolineae bacterium
CGTGCCGATGTCCATACTGCGGTAGAACTGCCGCGAATCGGCGGAAACGACTTCGGCGGGGAACGTCTCGCCCAACGTCAGAGCGAGCGCCGTCTTGCCCACCGCCGTCGGCCCGACGATGGCGACGACGGGAATCCAGGCTTCTGTTTCCATACGGTCGATTGTACTGTATTTTGCGAGATTGGCATAGATGGTTTTGGGCGTACAATCAAGGAATGTAGTCGAACCTGCGGTGTCGCCCTGACTATGAATAGGACTTACGCAAGCCGGCGGAATTTTACCGCAGAGCGCGCAGAGATCGCTGAAATTTTGTAGTATCTCGGCGTTCTCAGCGGCCTCTGCGGTGAAAAAGACCCACAATTGCGTAAGTCCTGTGAAAATGAGCGCAGGACTACGTGACGACTGACGATCAGACTATTTGCTTGGGAGGATAAAAATGAACGTGCGTTGGAAAGTTTTACTGGGTGTGTGGGTTTATGTGATGTTGGTGACCGGCTTGCTGTCGCCATTGCGCCCTAACCACGCGGCCTACTCGGCGCCGGCAGCGCCGGAGGAATTCGTACTGCCCCAGAGCGAGCCGATGGCAGGGCCGCCGCTGCGCTTGACCGCCGGGACGTTCGATCCGCTGCGCGACGCGGGGCCGGGTCGGGCGATTGCGTCCTTGCAGCTCTCCGCTTATCCAGATGGTGGCGCGGGGTATTACCTGGTCCAATTCCAGGGGCCGATTGTGGATGCGGACGTGCAGGCGCTGGAGGCCGCCGGCGTTGAAGTCTTCGACTACGTCCCCGACTATGCCTTCATCGTCAAGATGGACGATGCCGGGCGCGCTGCCGTCGAAGGGATGGCGCAGATTCGCTGGGTGGGCCTCTACCAACCGGCGTACCGGCTTGCGCCTGACCTGTTGGCCCGCGTCGTAACCAGCGAGAGCGAGGGCCTGGCGGTGGATGCTGAACCGCTCACACTCGTCGTCAGCATCTTCCGCGGAGAGACGCCGGCGCCGGTGGTTGCTGCGATCCAGAGCCTGCATGGCGTCATTCTGGAAAAAAGCCAGACGAAATGGCAGAGCAAGGTCAAGGTGACGCTTCCCGCCGGCGCGCTGTCCGAACTGGCGGCTCTTCCTGGCGTGCGCTGGGTGGAACGCGCCCCGCAGTGGCAGTTACACAACGATAAATCGGACAACATCATGGGCGTGCGCTCAGTTTGGGACACGCAGGGTCTGTACGGCGCCGGGCAAATCGTCGCCGTCTGCGACACCGGGCTTGACCGAGGTTCGACCGCGCCGGCTTTGCTGCACGATGATTTCGAGAATGGCAGCGGCGTTTCGCGCGTGCTGGCGCTGTACGATTTAGTCGGCGGCGGCGATGGCGCTGAAGATCGCAACAGCGGGCACGGCACGCATGTCGCTGGCTCGGTGCTCGGCAACGGCGATCTCTCCGGCGCGACGCCCTCTTCACACACCTACCCGGAGACGGCCTACGTGGGCATGGCCCCGGAAGCCAGCCTGGTTTTCCAGGCCGTGGAAGACGATGGGGGCGATTTGAGCGGCATTCCACTGGATCTGAACAACCTCTTCCCCCAGGCTTACACCGCCGGAGCTAGATTGCACACCAACAGTTGGGGCGCGAATGTCAATGGCGCGTATAACACCGACTCCGAGGCGGTAGACCAGTACATGTGGGATCACAAGGATTTCGCTATCTTCTTCTCAGCGGGGAACGCGGGCGTCGATGCCAACGCGAATGGCGTCATCGATCTCTACTCCCTGGGAAGTCCGGCGACGGCGAAGAACTGCGTCACCGTCGGAGCGACGGAGAACAATCGCCCGACGTTCACTGACATCTGGGGCAGCGGCAGTTGGGAAGTGAAATATCCGGTGAATCCCATCCACGACGACAAGATTGCTGACAATATCGCCGGTATGGCCGCGTTTAGCAGCCGCGGCCCGGTCTTGGACTACCGCTACAAGCCGGATGTGGTCGCGCCGGGGACGTTCATCGCCTCTACCCGATCGGCGTTGGCAAGTGGGACGGGGTGGGGGTCGATCAATACGTATTATATGTACATGGGTGGCACCAGTATGTCCACCCCGCTGACAGCAGGCGCGGCAGCGATCGTGCGCCAGTTCTACACCGACGTCAAGGGGCACAGCACGCCGTCGGCAGCGTTGATCAAGGCCACGCTGATCAACGGGGCGGTGGACATCTATCCCGGCCAGTATGGCACCGGCGCGACGCAGGAAATTCCCACCACCCGACCGACGAACGTCGCCGGATGGGGGCGCGTCGATATCCAGAACAGCATTTTCCCCACCGCCCCGCGCGCGATGAATTACGTGGATCAGACGAGCGGCTTGAGCACCAGCGCTTCCCATGTCTACAATTACCAGATCACCGGCTCGGTGCAACCTTTCCGCGTGACGCTGGCGTGGACGGATTATCCCGGCACGCCTGCGGCTAATGGCGCGCTGGTCAACGACCTGGACCTGACCATCAGCGGTCCCGGTGGAACGACCTACTACCCGAACAACGCGCGCAACAGCAACGGTTCACCTTCTGCGACGCATGACCGTGTCAACAACGCGCAAGGCATCGACATCGCCAGTCCTGCGACCGGCATGTACACCGTTACGGTGCGTGGGTACAATGTCCCGCACGGGCCGCAGCCCTATGCTCTCATCGCCTCCGGCATTTTCACCACGGTCAACACCGCGCCGGTGATCGCCGGGCTGCCGGATCAGGTGCTCGGTCCCAACGAAAGTAAGGACAACGCCATCGACCTGTGGGCCTATACCTTCGATGCTCAGGATTCTGACGCTGACCTCACCTTCGCCATCGCCAATACGCCCCCGGCTGGCGCGGGGATCACGTTGGACTCCGACCGCTACATCGACATCAACCCGACGCCGGGCTATCTGGGCACCGTCCCGGTGACGGTTGTGGTGACGGATACTGGTGGCTTGACCAATACCGGCACCTTCACGGTTAGCTACCTGCCCAATGTCCCGCCGACGATCAGCGGATTGCCGGATCAGACGATCATCGCCGGTCAGAGCAAGAATAACGCGATTGACCTGTGGGCCTATGCTTCTGATGGGCAAGACCTGGACGCGGCTCTCGTCTTTACCATCACCAACTCGCCGCCGGCCAACGCGGGAGTGACCATCGACAGCAACCGCTACATCGACATCAACCCTGCCCCCGCTTATGTGGGCACCGTCCCGGTGACGGTGCAGGTGATGGACACCGGCGGCCTGACGGATACCGACACCTTCACCATCAGCTTCCTTGATATGCAGTTTATCTACTTGCCGCTGGTGTTGCGTTGTTATCCGTTTGTGCCTTATTTGTCGCCCATTAGCAATCCGGACGGCGATGGTCTTTACACTGTTCAATGGGCGATGCCTTCTTGTTCTTCTCAGACGCCATCTCAGTACGAATTCCAGGTCGCTACCGACGCCCAGTTCAGTTACGTGGATGGTGACACGACTACAGTGACTTCCGTTGATGTTTACACCCCAAACCCGGCGACGTACTACTGGCGGGTGCGCGCTTATGTCAACGGAGGATGGACAGGGTGGAGTAATGTGCAAAGTGTTACGGTAAGATCGTTCTCGTATGTATACGTGCAAAATGACACAGGCGGGACTCTGACGATCGAGATTGTCGGCATCGAGAAGCGTTCTTTCTCTGCTGGTTATCTCGATTACTGGCGCAGTGTACCGACCGGTTACCATACAGTCAATGTGTGGGCAAGGTGTGGCTCGCTTTTGGGAGACAGTATCTACTTTGGGCAAGGGGATTTCTTACTGCGTTACTACTGTGGTTATCAGTCGCTTTCGGCGTCACCGGATGCTGTTACGACGGTGATGCCAGGGGTGGATTTCTTTTTCAAAACAGCTGCGCCATAGTCATTGAGACGTCGGACATTCGTGCTTGGGCTGTTGCGAGCGCCGCGCGCTCGCAACAGCTTTTTTTATAACACTTCCCACGGCTCGCTTTCTGGATCGAGGTACACCGTGATCCGGTGCAGTCTTCCAGTTCCGTCTAGCCCCACGGCCACAAAACTGACGTGCCAGGCGACGTCGTCCGCCTCGTCTGCACCCTGCGCGCTGAGATAGCGCCGGGCGACGGCCTCCATGCGGGCGAATTTGCGCGGCGTGAGCGATTCCTCCGGACTGCCGAAGCCCTCGGCGCTTCCACGGCCTGCTTCCCTCCGGGTGCGCACCTCGACGAAGTACCACTCGCCGGCCCGTTGCGTGATCAGGTCCGCTTCACCTTCGGGGCAATGCCAGTTCTGCGCGACGATGGTGAAACCGTGTCGTTGCAACGCTTCGGCAGCGAGCACTTCTCCGCGCCGTCCCAATCCCACTTTTCCTTTGGCCATGCTCTCATCCTATATGCGATTGCCTTTCCCGTCAAGCATGGTATGATTTGTGCCTGACTCAGGTGATGTCACACAAGGTTTGTTGACTTTATGAAACGTTGGTTGCGACTGTTCGAATGGCTGATTTTCATCGCCCTGGTTGTTTTCGTCATCATCGGCGCGCAGGCGCTGGGCCATAACCATATTCCCACCCGCGAGGTGACGGTGGTTGTCACCCCCACCTCCTCCGGTTCCTCGACGACGTCCCTGCCATTTACAGCAACGCCGACGCCCGTGCCGCCTACCGCCACCGCGCCCGCGCTGCCGCCCACGTGGACGCCGACGCCCCGGCCTACGAAGACGCCGTTGCCCACCAGGACGCCGCTTCCCACCGCGACGCCGCCCCCCATCGTGCTGCCGATTGCCGCAACACCGATGTTCACCACGACGACTGTGGTCACATCGCCTTTGGAGCAGCCCACGCCGATGCCGCTGATCGAACAGCCGCAGGGCACGATCAACATCCTGCTGCTCGGCAGCGACCGGCGGCCCGGCGAGGATGTGGCCCGCACCGATGTGATGATGATCGTCTCAGTGTTTCCCGATGTCCCCTCCGTCAGTATGATCTCGATTCCGCGCGACTACTACGCCTGGATTCCCACGTGGGGCCTGGACAAGATCAACACCGCTTACCTGCGGGCGAAAACTACCGGCTATCCTGGCGGCGGCCCGGCGTTGCTCAAAGCGACGGTGGAGTACAACTTTGGTTTGCCTATTCACTATTACGCGATGGTGGATTTCAACAGCTATCGCAGCATCGTCGATGCGGTGGGCGGGGTGGATATCGTCGTGGAGTGCGGTTTCCACGATACGTACCCCGATGACGAGTCGCCTACTGGTCAGACGGACATCGATCTGGCGCCGGGCGTGCATCACCTGGATGGCAAATTCGCCCTGTGGTACGTGCGCTCGCGTTGGAACACTTCCGACTTCGACCGGCATCGCCGCCAGCAACAGGTGATACGGGCCATCCTGGAAAGCGCACTCAACCAGAATATGCTCGCGCGCATCCCCGAGTTGTGGGGCGTGTACCAGGAATCCGTGGAGACGGATATGGGACTGACCGACATACTTGCCCTCGCGCCTATTGCGGTGCGGTTGGACGTGCGCGATATCAAGAGTCGCTTTATCCGAGGTGTTAATTTGTTGACTTCCATGTCGGTGCCGCTGCGTGGCGCAGTGCTGGCCCCGCACTACGAAGAACTCTATACGTTTATGCAGGAGGCGGCGCAGCCGCCTGTGACGAGCCGCGCCGCTCAACGCGCCTATCGCGTGGAAGTATGGAACGGCAGCGGCAACAGTGGATGGGGAGAGGTGGCGGCTTACCGCTTGCGGCTGGAAGGCTTCGAGGTCCCGGCGATTCATCAAACCGATGGCACGGCCCGCACCATCATCACGGATTACACGACGACGAGCAAAGGCTCGCCGATTGTCCGTCTGATGACCCTGTACAAACGTCAACAACGGGATGTAACCGCCGAACCAACCCAGGGCAGTCCGGTCGATTTTCGGGTGACGCTGGGGTGGGATTACAATCCGTGCGATGGGACGGGCACCGTGGGCTGGCGTCCGACACCCACACCGATGCCCACGCCGGAGCCACCGCCGCCCGAACCGTAAGCCGCTCTTGTGAGGTGCGACGTACTTGGAGTGGGTGAGGGGCATCCGCCAGTGTCCCCATCCGCCGGGTACGTCGCACCTGTTTATGGGACAGGTTATCGGAGCCGGGCCAGGGCATCGGCCATACGCGCCACCCCGATTTGGATGTTCTCCATCGAGTTGGCGTAACACAGCCGCAGATACCCCTCGCCGCCCGGTCCAAAGGCCGTGCCCGGCAGCACGGCGACGCCAGCCTCATCGAGCAGATAGTCGGCGAGCCAATCCGCTGAGCGGCCAAACGCGGTGATATTGGGGAACGTGTAGAACGCGCCGCGCGGCGTGCGGCATTGCACGCCGGAGATGGCGTTCAGCGCGGCGACGAGGACATCGCGCCGGCGCTGATATTCCGCCACCACCGCCTCCACCGGTTCTTGCGGGCCGGTGAGCGCTTCGATGCCCGCGTACTGCGTGAATGTCGCCGTGCAGCCGACCGAATGCGTCAACAGCAGGTTCATGCGCTCGACCAGCGCCTCCGGCATAATGCCGAATCCCAGCCGCCAGCCGGTCATCGCGTATGTTTTGGAAAAACCGTCGCAGATGATCGTGCGTTCGCGCATCCCCCGCAGCGCGGCGATACTCGGCGCGGTCAGGCCGTCGAATACCAGGCGCGCGTAGATTTCGTCGGAGAGCACCCAGAAGTCGTGCTTGTGCGCCGCCGCCGCGATGTGCTCCAACACGGCCCACGATAGCACGCCGCCGGTTGGATTGCTCGGCGAGTTCAGGATCACCAGGCGGGTACGGTCGCTCACCAACTGGTCGAAAGCGTCCAGATCGAAGGCGAAGTCGTTCTCTTCGCGCAGCGGCACGGGAACCGGAACGCCGCCTGTCACGTCGACCACCGCTGCGTAGGTCGGGAAGCCGGGATCGGGATACATTACTTCGTCACCGGGGCGGACCAGCGCCATGGCGGGGAAGAACAGGATCGGCTTGGTGCCCGGCCCGACGATCACCTGGGAGGGGTTTATCTCGATGCCGCGCCGCCGTCCGGCGTCCTCGGCGATGGCCTGGCGCAGGGCCGGAATCCCGGCGGGCGGATTGTACGTCGTGTGGCCGTCCTTGATAGCCTGGATGCCCGCCTGCGCGACGTTGTCGAACGTGGGAACATCCGGCTGGCCGATCTCCAGGTGGATGATGTCGCGGCCTTGCGCTTCCAACGCCTGCGCGCGCGCCAGCATATGATATGCGCCTTCCGGCTTCAGATTTTTAACACAATCGGCGAATTCCATAGTCTCCTCCAGGAAGTCGGATAGTCATCAGTCAGGTAGTCGAGTGGTCGTTAGGCGACATTATAGCATCACACAGGTTGGCAAACAAATAAGGGGGCGAATGATGACCGATCACTATGCTGATATTTACGCGCGCCATGCAGAGGAGTACGAGCGCCTCATCGCGCGGGAGGATTACACGGGCAATCTGCTTGTGGCCTTGCAGGAGATCACGCCGTTGCAAGGGCTGGATGTCATCGACATGGGCGCAGGCACGGGGCGGCTGGCGCGGCTGCTCGCGCCGTTCGCCCGGTCGGTGCGCGCCTTCGACACATCGGCGGCGATGCTGGCAGTGGCGCGGGCGCGGCTTGCGATTGAGGGTGCGCGCAATTGGTACGTCGCTGTTGCCGATCACCGCGCGCTGCCAGTGGAGAGCCACAGCGCGGACCTCGTCATCTCCGGGTGGAGCATCTGCTACACCGTGGTATGGGAGCAGGATTGGCAGGCGGAACTCGCCAAAGCGCTGGCCGAGATGCAGCGCGTCGCGCGGCCCGGTGGTATGCGCATCATCATCGAGACGCAGGGTACTGGCTATGAGACGCCAACCCCACCGGAAAATGTAAAACCCTACTTCGCCTATCTGGAGGCAAACGGTTTTGTGTCCACGTGGATACGCACTGACTTCCAGTTTGTCTCGGTGGCAGAAGCGCGTGATCTGACGACGTTTTTCTTCCGTGGGGATGTATCTGGTAAGCTCATCAGCCGCGAACCGGCGATTCTGCCGGAGTGTACGGGGATTTGGTGGAAGGCGGGCAGGGAGTAAGAAGTAAGAAGTAAGAAGTAAGAAGTAAGAAGTAAGAAGTATGGAGTAGGGAGTAGGGGGCAGAGTGCGGGGTGAAGGTGGCGCCTAGAGGCGCCACCTTCACACGGGTGATTGGGGTTTATGGTGCGGCGCGCATCACGAGCGGCAGGTAGATGACGTGCGGCGTGACCAAAGTCCGCGCTACGCTTGTGTTGTTGATTGTCACTGCCTCTGGCGCGGTTGTGGCAATCGTCACGGTGTTGGTCAGCCAGCCGGTGTAGGTTGGATTGATGACGACGGAAACGGTGAGCGTGCCACCTGCGCCCGGCGCGAGGTTGAACACTTCCCACGTCAGCGTGCGGTCCGGCGTTGGCAGCAGGACTGTGCCCGAATGATCGTACAGTTGCGTATTCAGCGGCAACAAGTCGGTGATAGTGACGTAAGGCGCTGGCGCGTCGCCAACGTTCGCGTAGGTTAACGCATATGTGATCGTATCGCCTGGATAGGCCGTGACCGGCCCGGTCTTGTGGATCGTCAGGTCGGGCGCGCGCACCTCGGTGACGATGGACGGGCTGGTGTTGTTGCCGATATTGCTGTCGAAGATCGAGGCAGTAATTGTTGCGGTGTTCGTCAGCAGGCCGGTGAACGTGGGGCTGACGATGGCCGTGATGGTGAGCACACCGCCTTCGCCCGGCGCCAGATTGAACACTTCCCACGTGAGCGTCTGACCCGGCAACGGCAGCATGATCGTGCCGGTGTGATCGAGCGCAGTCAATCCCGGCGGCAGCACATCGGCGATGGTGACGTAGGGCGCGGTCGCGTTGCCGGCGTTGCTGTAGGCCAGTGTGTACGTGATCACCTCACCTGGATAAGCCCTGGCTGGCCCGTCCTTGTGGATGGTCAGGTCTGGCGCGCGCACCTCGGTAACAATGGGCGGGCTGACGTTGTTGGTGGTGTTGCTCTCGACCGCGGTGGCGGCAATGGTCGCGGTGTTCGTCAACAGCCCGCTGAATGTGGGACTGATCAAGGCGGTGAACGTGAGCACGCCGCCCTCGCCTGGCGCGAGATTGAACACTTCCCACGTGAGCGTTTGGCCTGGAAGCGGCAATGTGACCGTACCACGGTGGTCGTATACAGTCGTCTGTGGCGGGAGCGCATCGCTGATGGTGGCGTAGGGCGCGACCGCATTACCCGCGTTGGTGTAGACCAGGGTGTACTCGATCACCTCACCAGGAGAAGCCGTGGCTGGTCCGCTCTTGTGAATTCCCAGATCGGGTAGATAGAGTTCGTATTCCAGGCGCATAGCGGGTCCGGCAAGACCGCTCTCCCGGTCGTCGAAACGCGCCAACGCGAACAGGCGACATCCTTCGGTGAAGCGGAGCGCAAAGTCGGCTTCACCTGCCCCGCTATCAATTTTACTGTTCAAGTAGTTCCTTAACGCGGCGCTGTCGAACGTCACGGTTTGCCCGCTTGCAGTGGGAGCGGGGCGCGTCTCGATCAGCGCGCCCAGGGTTGGCGACGAGACCCACGTCAACGTCTCTTCCTGCCAGCCGCTTTCTGTCTCATACAGGCCGAGGACCACGCCATTCGTGCCGGTGGCATAATTCGCCGTGAGCGTCAAAGTGGCAGTATGGACGAAGGCTGTCGTCGGGATGTCGCTGAGGTTCCAATGGACGTAGGTGACATCCGTAGGATTGCACGCGCTGGCGCTTGCCGCCACGGACAGATACGCCGCGTCGAAATTCACCGCTGGCTGGGTGATGCGGACAAAGATATCCGGCCCGGCAGCGCCGCCTTCTGCGGCTAACACCCTTTCGGCCAATAGCAACAGTCCCAAACCGATAATCACAATCGACAACAGTAAACGTTTCATGACCCTTCTCCCGTGAGCGCGGGCTTCAGCACAATGCGTGTTCTTCACTATCGACATCTTCATGCCTCCTGCTTCCTTTAGGGCCACACGACCGGTGTGCCTGCCGTGAGGCAGACGTGGTAGGGATACCCCACGCGCGTCGCAAAATCGACGCCGAAGTCAATTTCCGGCAGCCAATACTCGAAAGCATGGACGTCGGCGCGCCAGCGCAATGCTTGTTCGACGTGCGCTGCTCCTAACGCTTCTGCCAGCGTTGTGGCTGACGTGCTCCCCGTCTGGTCGAGCGGCAGCGATAGCTCATTGAACCGACAGGCCTGATCGTTGCCAACGAGATTGAACCGCACAGTGTCCTGCGGTGGCACACCTCCCACAAAACTCAAGACGGAAGGCGCGAAGTTATTCAGTTGTACCCAGTAAACGTGGCCGACACGCAGGGGGAAGTTGGTCCCTATACTGTATGGCGGCAGCCATGCCTCGTAAGACTGCGCGACGGGATCCCAATGGAGCACTTGCTGCACGCTGTCGCCGATGTAGCTTGCCAAGGCCGCAGCATTCGGAAGCTGCGCGGTCACGTCGAGCGGCAGCGCAATCACGTTGTAGCGTGTGCTACCCGGCGAACCTGGCAACAGCGCAAAATCGAACTCGCCGACGATGTTGGAAGGTAG
>DAOUAY010000019.1:0-2794 GCA_034432995.1 Anaerolineae bacterium
CGCCTGCGGTGCGCGTGACGCGCCTACAACAGCTACACTGACCAGATGCATCCCCTCGGCGGCCTGGACGGCCTGCGCGGTCGCCATGATGTTCGCAAAGGGCACCGCGGCCTGCCAGTAGTAGCCGCCGCTGGCTGCATCCCAGAGCGCCAGAAGCGCGCCCACGGGATCAGCAGCCGAACCAGCCCAGTTGCCCATCGGCTCGCCGAGCGCGTAGAGCGCCTGCACCACCACCGCCGTGGAGTTCGCGTCGGTATCGGTGCCCCACGCCGAAGGCTTCTGGTATGGAAAGCCGCCGTCGGCGTTTTGCATCCGCTGGAGATAGGCGAGCGCGCTGTGGGCGGTACCCGGCTCTCCCACAGCGACCAACGCCTGCATCGCCAGCGCGGTGGTGTTCGTATCCGCCAGACCGGGCGTCGGCCCGCCGAACAGCGACCACGCGCCATCATCGGCGATCTGCGTCTTGAGCAGGTCGATGGCGCTCTGCGGAACGGGTTCCCCGGCATTGTGAAGCGCCAGCATCGCGTAGGCGTGCGCATACAGCGAATCGCCGAAGCGATTGGTGGCCTTATCCTGCGTGGACAGCAACGCCTGCACCAGGTTCTTGCCGCCGAAGTTGCGCGGGTCCTGGCCTGTCGCTACGGCGGCGAGCACGGCGCGGCTCAGTCCGGCGGCGTCTTTCACTGCGCCTTGCTTCACCTGCGCCGCCAGATAGTCCAGCGGCGAGTTCCCTGCTGAGGAGAGCCATGTGCTGCAATCCTGTCCCGCCGCAGCGGCTGCCAGCATCACCTCGGTTGTCGCGCCCAGGTCGGAGCCATCGGCGAAACCATTCGTGAAGCCGCCATCCGCCTGCTGGAAACTGCGCAACCAGGCCAACGCGGCCTCGTTCTGCGTGTAGCGTATCGCCGTCACCGGCGCGGCCCAGGCCAACATCAACCCAATGACTAAAACCAACAAACCTAACTTCTTCATCGTAACCTCCGCGTTTGTGTGATGTGCTACCAACAAAAAATCCCTTGCCTCGCGGGCAAGGGATAGATGATTTTCCGGCAGCACAGTGTAAGCTCACATTGCACTACGCCGATCTCACCCCTTGTCGCGAGGGTGTAGCTACATTGAGCTGAGCAGGCGACCTGGCTTGTGGCCGGTCTGTCAAGACCCTACCACTTACAGTTGCGCGTCAGCGCCGGACTCCACGTGAACCACGTGCCACCGGCTTCGCTCTTGGCCCGTCCCATCCGGGGGTGCGGGCACTCAGCTCGGAACTATTGAATTGACGACATTGTACTGAGTTTGATGAGGGTGTCAAGCGCGCACTTTTTGCGCTCCGGCTTACCCCTCTTCTGTCATCCCCAGGCGTTGGGCCATCGCGCACAGATGCACGAAACTGACCGGCTTGAGCAGCACGAGATCGGCCTCGTAGGTCAGCATGTCTGCCATGCTGGAGTCGGCGGTGACGACCAGAACGCGCGTTTTTTCCAGGCGCGCATCACTGCGGATCTGGCTTAGAAGTTGGTTGCCATCGACATGCGGAAGGTTGAGGTCCAGGATAACCACGTCGGGGCAGACTTCGTTAAGCCGGTGTTGAGCAATGAACCCATCGTGGATAATCTCGGTTTGAAAACCGCCGGTTTTAAGCGCCTCGGAAGAAATCGTCGCGATATCTTCATCATCTTCGATAATCAAAGCAAATTTCTGGCTCATGCTATGCCTCCTACCTTAGCCTGGTTTGTGTTGCTTTTCGGGGGACAATCGGAATTTTGACCGTGAACGTACTGCCAAACCCGACCTCGCTGATGACGTTCACACTGCCCCCCATAAGTGTAGTCAATTGTTTGACAATGGAAAGTCCAAGTCCAAAACCGCGATGCGCCCGCGTCGCCGAAGTATCGCCTTGCCGGAAAGGCTCAAAAATGGCGGCCTGGAGTTCCGGCGGAATACCCGACCCAGTATCCGTCACGTCAATGGCCCAATGGTCTTCATCGGGACGATAAAAATGGACGTTGATGCCGCCTTTTTCGGTAAACTTCAATGCGTTGTTGATCAGGTTAACGAGAATCTGATGCATCCGTTTGCGGTCGCCCGCCAAAGTGGCCGGGACCGCCGGCGAAATGTGAACCTTGAGATACAGCTTTTTCGATTCCACGAGCACGCGCATGGTGGATTCCATATCGTTGATCAGATCTTGCAAGGTGAACGGTTCAATGGTCAGGGAAAGTTGTCCGGCTTCCATCCGCGCCTGGTCGAGCAAGTCGTTGACGAGGTTGAGCAAACGTTCATCGTTAACGATAATACGGTCTAGCGCGCCGCGCTGCTTTTCGGAGAGCGGGCCATAGATCTCCGCCTGGAGCATCTCGGCAAATCCCTGGATGGCGTTGAGGGGCGTGCGCAGCTCGTGCGAGACGATGGAGAGAAAGCGCGACTTGAGGCGGTCGAGTTCTTGGAGTTTTTCGTAAGCGAGGACCAGTTGCTCGTTGGCTTGTTGCAATTCGTTGGTGCGCGCGCGCACGCGACCTTCCAATTCCACGTTGAACGCGCGCACCTCGGCGAGAGCGCCTTCCAGGCTGCGGGCGGAGAGCCAGGCGACGAAGGCGACGGTGAAGAAACCGAGGATGGTAGGGATGGGCGGCGCGCCTTGCGCGTAATCCGGGAGATTGAGCATGGCGACAACGCTAATGACGATACCACAGACTCCCGCAGCAACAAAACTGGCCCACGGGCGGAGAATGACGCTAGACATCAGAATGGGAATGGTGAAAAGGAAGAGGGCGCGACCTTCGACGACTTGGCGGGG
>DAOUAY010000020.1:0-7217 GCA_034432995.1 Anaerolineae bacterium
CGTGCACGTTTCAAATTCAACAGCACCTAAGTTGGTTAGCATAGTGACACCTCAGCTATGATATGGGTGTCACTATCTTACCATTGTAAACCCTGTTAGAGAAGTACGGAATACAAGTTTCATTCTCCCATTCTTTCATTCTCCCATTCTTTCATTCTCCCATTCTTTTTCGCCCCCCTCTGGCATTTCCAACAAAATGGGCTAAAATCCAGACATACTTAAGTGTGGAGGAACTATGTCCAAGTCCAAAAAACGCACAGCAGCCAGGAAACATTCGAGCGTGACGCAAAAGCGTCCCAGCACAACCTCGTCAGCCAAGAAGACGCCCACGACCAAGAAACCGGTCTCGTCTACCTTGAAAAAAGGCACACCTGCCCAAACGCAAAAATGGTGGTGGATCGCCGGCATCGTCGGGGGTGTAGTCTTGTTGGTGATCGTATTGGTGCTGATTTTGAATCAGGGCAAGAATTCGGCATCGGAATCGGCCACTGTCACCGAGGCGCCATCGGTTGCCAACCCCAACATGCCCACAAATCCGGCTTCGCGGAACGGGATGTACTCCGCAGCGCCGCCGCTAACGATCGATCCGGCGAAAAAGTACATCGCCACGATCGAGACGGAGAAAGGCAGCATCGTCGCCGAGCTGTACGCCAATAAAGTCCCCAACACCGTCAACAGCTTCGTCTTCCTCGCGCGCGAGGGCTTCTACGATAATACGACCTTTCACCGCGTCATCGAGGGCTTTATGGCTCAGGCCGGCGATCCCACCGGCACGGGCATGGGCGGGCCGGGCTACAGGTTCAACGATGAGTTCGATCCCACCTTGACGCACGATGGCCCCGGCGTTTTGTCGATGGCGAACTCCGGCGTGAACACGAACGGCAGCCAGTTCTTCATTACCTTCGCCGCGACGCCGCATCTGGATGGCCGTCATGCCGTCTTTGGCAAAGTCATCGAGGGGCTGGATGTGCTGCAATCGATCAGCCTGCGCGACCCTGCGTCGGCGACTACGCCCGGCGACCTCATCAAAACCATTCGTATCGAGGAGCGGTAGGGCGTATGAAAGGATCATCACTCTGGCAACGCGTTTTGCTGGCGGCATTTTCCGCGCTGCTGCTCGCCGGTTGTGCGACGCCGTCTCCCACCGTCGTAGCGCCCACCGCCACCCAACCGCCAGCGGCGACCTCCACACCGCCCAAACCGACCCCCACCGTCGCCGCTGTTTCTGCAGCGGAAATCGTCATTGCGGATTCCGAGTCGTTCCTGGGGCTAACCGGGACGCCGTACGACGACGGCGAGACGACCGTGTCTTATCCAGGCGCCACCGGAACTCGCTGGTTCCCCGCGTTGGGTGCGGCGGATGCGCCGGTAGTCGTGATGGAGTTCAGCGAGATCTTCTGCGGGCACTGCCGCGCCTTCAACACCGACAATCTGGAAGGCATTCTCCAGGATTACGTGGCGACGGGGAAAGTGCGCTACGTGGGTCACATGATGGCCTTCAACCGCGCCGAATCGCAACAATATCTGGCGGCGGCGATGTGCGCCGCCGAGCAGGGGCGCTATTTTGCCTACGAACACGCCGTCTTTGCCGGGATTGGCGCGGGTGCGTTCGACCTCATGGCCGCGGCGCAGGAGATCGACTTGAATGTGGCGCAGTTTGCGGCGTGCAAAGCGGCCGGCCGTTACGTCGATGCGGCCCTGGAAGCATCGATGGTCGCGTATGAGCGGGGCGTCACCGCGACCCCCACGTTCTTCGTCAACGGTCAGCCGGTCCTGGGCAACGACCCGGCTTCAATCCGGCGTCTGATCGAAGAAGCGTTAAGCGGTGGGGCGCCCACCGAATTCACCGTACAAGGAGCGATAGCTATGCCAAAAAATCCAGCAGACCGTAACAACATGTACACCGCGCCGCCGGCGATGGTGATCGACCCAACGAAGCAGTACGTCGCCACGATCGAGACGGAAAAAGGTGACATCGTCGTCGAGCTGTACGCGGACAAAGCGCCGAACACCGTCAACAATTTCGTCTTCCTCGCGCGCGAGGGCTTCTACGACAACACGACCTTTCACCGGGTGATCAAGGACTTTATGGCTCAGGCCGGCGATCCCACCGGAACCGGACGCGGCGGGCCGGGCTATCGCTTCGCCGATGAGTTCGACGCCACGCTGCGCCACGATGGCCCCGGCGTGCTGTCGATGGCCAACGCCGGCGCCAACACCAACGGCAGCCAGTTCTTTATCACCTTCGCTGAGACGTCGTGGCTGGATGGTCGGCACGCCGTCTTTGGCAAAGTCATCGAGGGATTGGATGTGCTGCTGTCGATCACCATCCGTGATCCTCAGACGGCGAGCAAGCCCGGCGATCTTATCAAGACCATTCGTATCGAGGAAAAATAGCGGATATGCCATGAGTTTTATCGCGGATTTTCCTCTTCATGCGGCGCACGCCAGACCGGCGGAGCATGAAGGGGAACTTACCCATTGGCTCGAGCGCCTGCTGTACTACCAGCCCGCGCTGCTGCTGTATTTGCGGGACTTGCTGGAGGTCGTCACCGCCTACATCCCCATGGTCGTCGCGACCCCGATGCTCGAGGCGCCGGTATCTGGCCCCATCGGCCTGTCGCTCGAGGGGACGGTGATGTTCGCCGACATCGACGGCTTTACCCCGCTGGCAGAGCGCTTTTCGCAGGCCGACTCGGCTGAAGGGGCCGAGAATTTGACAGACCTGGTCGATCGTTTCCTCGATATTCTAATCCGCATCACAGCCCAATATGGCGGCGACTTGCAGAAGTTCGGCGGTGACGCGGGGATGGTGCTGTTTCAGGGTGAGCAGCACGCACTGCGGGCCGTGGCCGCGTCGCTCGAATTCCAGGCGGCGATGAAGGCTGAGATGGGCGAGGTGGAGACGCCGTTCGGGCGTTTCCCGCTGCGGGTCGCCATCGGCATGGGCAGTGGACGGATGCTCGGGCTGGGGCTGGGCGACCGCGCCGGGCGCGAGCTGCTGCCCGTCGGCCAACCCCTGGCGACCATGGGCCGCGCGCAATCCGTCGCGCCGCCCGCCGAGACCGTGCTGGACGCCAGCACCTTCCACGCTTGCCAGGGACTGGTAGACTGCGTTCCGCTCAATGACGATCTGTACCAGGCGCTGGCCTTGCGCGAGAAGCCTTCCGCTCACGGCGTCATGGCGCTCCCGCAGCCCCCGCAATTGGAGGACCGGGATCTAGTGGTGTGGTTTCTGTCCCGCCTGGACGCGCTGACCCCTTACCTGGCGCCGAGCCTGCTGGAACGGCTGGTCGCTGCCCCCACGCTGGATCGCATCCGCATGTGGAGCGAGCGCCGTTGGGTGACGGTGATGATGCTCGCCGTGACCGGCCTGCCGGATCTGCTGCCTTATTGGGGTGACGAGGCGAAATTGCAGCAGGCCATCGTCGAGCCTAACGCCGCCTTCATTCAGATCCGTGACGCCATCCAACGCTACGACGGCATCGTCAACAAGATCGCCGTGGCGCCGAGTGGCGCGTACATCATGGCGCTTTTCGGTGCGCCGCGCGGGCATGAAGATGATCCCCTGCGGGCCGTCCTCGCCGCCCTCGAATTGCAGGAGATGTTTGGCGGGACGCTCAGCTTGGGCATCAACACGGGCTACGTCTTTGGCGGGGACGTGGGGACGGCGCGCCGCCGCGAGTACACGGTCATGGGCGACGAGGTGAACCTGGCCGCGCGTCTGATGTCCAAATGCGCCCCCGGTGAAATCTGGCTCGGCCCGAACACGTCCAGCCACCCTGCGGTGACGCGCCGCGTCGCCGGCGAATTTGGCGCGCCCACCCATTTCAAGGGCAAGGCGGAGCCGCTGGCCCCCTTCATCGCCCGCGGACTGCGGCAGGTCTTCTTGGGCGCGCCGGCTTCGGAAATTCCCATTGTGGGTCGCGCTGACGAGTGTGCCCAACTTGCGCGCGTGTTGGATGCAGTGCGCGAGGGCGAATCCCATGCTGTGCTGCTTCACGGTAGCGCGGGTGTAGGCAAGAGCCGCCTGGTGCAGGAACTAACTCGATCTGCGCAGAAGCGTGGTTTCGCTGTCCACATGGGTGTGACGCCGTCGTATGCCGCGCACTTGCCGTATGCCGGGTGGGATGCGGCCCTCGCCTCACTCTTGGGGTTGGACGCGGCCTCGCCGGAAGCGCGCCAGGAGACGCTGGGAACGGTGCTGGAGCGTTATGGCATTGCGCCGTGGGCAGCCCTGCTCGCGCCGCTGGTGGGATTGACTGTCTCACCTTCGCCGGACGTGCTCGCGTTGCCGCCGACGATGCGCGATACGCAGCGCCAATCGATGTTCCGCGAACTGTGGCAGCAGGCCGCGCGCGAACAACCGCGCCTGCTGATCCTCGACAACGTCCATTGGATGTCGCCGGCTTCCCTGGACATGCTCGACATTTTGATCAACACGCCGATCGGCGCGCCGTTGCTGCTCGTGGCGACGCACCGCGACGAAACCGCCGCCTCCTACGCTCCTGTGCTGCGCCGCTGGTCCGCGGATGAGCGGGTGGTGGATTTGCCGCTTGGCCCACTGCCCGCTGAAGCGATGAAGACGTTAGTGCAGCGCCTCTTCGAGGACATGCCGCTGCCCGAAACCGTCACCCAGTGGGTGGCGGAGCGCAGCAGCGGCCTGCCCCTGTTCGCCACCGAGGCCGTGCGCGCGCTGATCAACTCCGGCGTTTTGCGCCGGCGCGACCATTCCTGGGAACTGACCGGCTCGCTGGAAGATTTCCCGCTGCCCGATATGGTCTACGGGCTGATTCAGAGCCGCATCGATCAGCTCTCGCCGCCCGACCGGCACCTGCTGCGCGCGGCGGCAGCCGTCGGCGATGAGATGATGGTGACCACGCTGGTCGCCGCTTACGGGGAGGAAAGCGATACGGCGGTGCGGCGGCGGATTCCGCAACTGTCGCCCTTTGGATTAGCCCCGCGCGATGTCGAATGGCTGATCTTTCGCCAGCCGCTGGTCCGCGAAGTCGCCTACCGGGGACTGCCACACCGGGTCCAGCGGCTCATCCACCAGAGGCTCACCGAGTATCTCGGCTATTACCGTGAGAAAGCTGCCCCCAACTGGCTCACGCTGCTGGCCTATCACGCTTACGAGGCGCGCATGTGGGAGGAGGCCGTCGCGGTGAACCTGGAACTAGGGCAGCAGGCTGCGCGCTCGTATCTGGCGGCGCAGGCGCGCCAGGCGCTTGAGCGCGTGCTGGAAGCGGCGGACGCCGGAGGGTTGGTCGCGCCGGAAGCGCGCTTCGAGGCGCACCATCTCCTGGGCGATACGCTGATCAGCTTCGGCGACTATGATGCGGCGCTCTCACACTTGAATGCCGCCCGCGCAATGTTGCCCGCCGAGCCGGTGAACCCGGACGACATCGCGCGCCTGGCAGATCTGGATTACCACGAGGCAACGGCGCTGGAAGCGCGGGGCGCTTACGCGCCCGCGTTGGCCGTGGTTGAGCGCGGCCTGGCGCGTTCCGGCGTCGAACGGACGTTGGGCGGCGCGCGCCTCTATTTGATCGGCGCCGACCTCTTTCGGCGGCGGCAGGATTACGACAAGGCGCGCGTGTGGGCGACGCGCGCTATCGCGCTGGCCACGCGCTTTCCCCACCAGGAAGGCCAACACGTGCGCTCGCGGGCAACGTATATGGTGGCGCTGTTGGCATCGTTGCAGCGGTTGAAGGGGGCCAAAACGGATGATGACCGGAAGTAAGCGCGTGTGGCGCGCCGGGTTGTTCGTGGTCTTGGTGTTGACGCTCTCCGCGTGTCATCTGCCGTTGCCGGATGGTGTGTCGCCGGAGATCCGCGGGCGTTTGTTGGTAACGTTGACGGGAGGCTTGCTGGTCGCTGGCGTGTTGTTGATTGCCGTATTGCTCTTGTTTGCGCGATTCAGAAATCGGCCGGCGGGGCGTGGTGAGCAGCCGGATGCCGTCTCAAGGCGCAAACACACGAATGTCGCCGCGCTGGACGCATTGCCGGAACGGACGTTGGTGGGCGAGGGGCGTTACCTGGTGCTCAACGTTCAGGCGGCTGCGGAGATGCCGGACGCGACGCAGAACAGCTACGCCGTGCGTGGCACGACGCCGCTCAGCCGCTGCCCGTATTGCGATGCCCCAATTGGCGGCGAAGAGACGCGCGCTTGCGCGCGCTGCGGAGCCGATTTGCGCGGAATCACGTTGATCTATCCGAAATTCCTGATGCGGGAGACCGTCGATGCGCAGATGTTTCAGGTGTCGGCGGAGTTAACGGCGCTGCGCTTGCGCCATCCTGCCCTGATCCTGCCCGAGGACGTTTTCACAGAGACGACGTTCGACCCGCCACGCCATTACCGCGTCGAGCCGATCCTCAAGCGGGCGCAGGATGTCTCGTCCCCGCAACCCGTCGAGAAGGTGCTGCAGTGGGGCGTTGCGCTGGCGCAAGGGATGGCCTATCTGCACCAACACTACGTCACCTTGCAGCAGATCGACCTCGAGCATATCGTGATCGGCGATAGCATTGCGCGGCACGTGTGCATCGACAATGTCGTGCTGTTGCCGCGTGAAGTTCACGCCCAGGCGGACATCTATTTCGCGGAGAACGTCCGCGCGTTGGCGACTTTGTTACTGGCGCTACTGAGCGCCTCACTCGACAGTACATCGTCGGATGGGGCATCGGTCGCTGAACCGTTGGTCACGCTGCTTGCGCGCGCGCAGGAGATGGGCAAGACGGCTGACGTATTCGCCGCGGTGCTCGAAGGCGCTTTGCGTGGTCTGCACGCGCCGGAAAATGTGCACGTCCGGGTTGGGATGCTTACCGATGTGGGCCGTATGCGCACCGTGAATGAAGACAGCGTGTTGGCCCTCGATCTTACCGAACGGTTTGCGACGTTAGGTCTACCGGTAGGGGTGTACGCAGTCGCCGATGGGATGGGCGGCCATGCCGCGGGCGATATTGCCAGCCAGTTGACGATCCAGACGATTATGGAAACCGTGGATAGCTTGCGCCTGGAGGCCGAGAGGAAGCTGCCGGATGTCCGGATCTGGCTGGAACAGATTGTGATAGCCGCGAATCAGGCGGTGTACACTCGACGCCGGACTGCCGATAGCGACATGGGCTGCACGTTGGTCCTCGCGTTGGCGATTGGAGGACACGTGACCATCGCCAACATCGGTGACAGCCGCGCTTACTGGCTGTCGGCGGATGGGGCG
>DAOUAY010000021.1:0-5620 GCA_034432995.1 Anaerolineae bacterium
GCTTGGACAACAACAATATCTTGCGATTTTCTGCCCTTATCCCAACGATTATCCCAAATAATACCATAGATGAGCGAATCGGCGAATCAGCGAATGGGCGAATGGCACATGGCGAAAACTTGTTATCGTTACTCATTACCTGATTACCAATCCCCGATTACCAATCCCCACTCCCCCACTTGTACATTCCTGCATTTCGGTTATGCTTCGGTTATCTCAAGAACAGGAAACGCACAGTGATGAGCTATGAAATCACCACGCCCGTCTTCGAGGGGCCGCTGGAACTGCTGTTGCACCTCATCGAGAAAAATGAGCTGGACATTACGAAGGTCGCGCTGGCCAAAGTGACCGACGAATTCCTGGCGCAGGTAAACGTGCTGCGTGAGAAGATGCAGATCGAGGTCATAGCGGACTTCCTGGCGGTCGCCGCGCGTCTGCTGTGGATCAAGTCGCGGGCGCTGCTGCCCAAGCCGCCGGAGTCGGCGCGGCTGGCGCGGGACGAAGAGGACATCGGCGATGAACTGATACGCCAACTACGCGCCTACCGGCAATACAAAGAGGCCGCACAGTGGCTGCGCGAGCGCGACCAGGCCGGCTTGCGCGCTTACGTCCACGTCGGCGCGCTACCGCGCCCGCAGCACTTCACCATCGATCTGTCTGGGGTCACACTCGCGGACTTGCGCGCGGCAGCCCAGGCCGTGCTGTTCCCCGCCGAGGGTCCACTGCCGCAAGAATCGATCCAACGCCCGCGCATCTCCGTGGTCCAACAGATTCGCCTGATCCGCGAGCGCCTGATCCGTTGGGCCAAATCTTCCACCCGTACCGTGACGGTGACTTACCGCGCCCTCCTGAGTAAGCGGCCTACGCGCATCGAGGCTGTCGTCACCTTGCAGGCGATTCTGGAACTCATCAAACAATGCGCGGTGCAGGCGCAACAGGCGCAGCCTTTTGGTGACATTGTCATCGAGGCGCTGGTGCCGCCGGAGCAGATTCCTGAGCCATCCACGCCGGCGAGTGAGGCATAATCCCTCCCCATCGCCTGTCCGCCCTGGCTATTCCATCACAAACTGCGTCACGATGATGGCGTCGTTCGACGTTTTCTCCGCTGTTTGCACAGGAACACGGACACCGGTTGCCGGATCGTAGAACCCCACCTGAACCGTGAACGGCCCTGTTCCCGCGTCCGGCGCCAAGAGCAGAGGGTGAAAATCGACGACGGTCTCCCCGGCAGTCCAACGCTCCACAGGATGAGTCCACAGCGCCGGGATACTGTCGTGCTGGGCGATTAACTGCCCATCTCCGTTGAAAACGTGCACAAAAACCTTGAGAGACTGCGCGAGCGGTGCAGATGCACGCCAGTGGAGGTACAATCCCGCGCGCTGCCCGCGTCCCGGCGGTTGGTCGGCGTTTTGGTACAACTCGTAGCCGGTCAAGGCAATGCCGTTCTCCAACGTTGCAGAAATGGCTGTGGGAGATGCCCATTGTGGCCCTTCCGCCCGGTAAATGACGGCTTCACGTTCATCGGGAACGTAGATTGGCGTCAATCCCGGAGGCCGGTTTTCTGGATTGAGTAGCCCTTCCTGTGTGGGATAAAGAAACAGCCCCGTGGTCTTGTCCATAATGAAGAAGCGATAACCATGTTCCTGGATATACCCCAGAATCTCGTCACGGGTTCCCAAATCGCGGGCCAGGAAGAAGGCCATCGCGTAGCGCCACTTCCAGGGCGATGCCACGTCGTGATATTCGACATGGGTGCTGAAGACTTCATTCGCCGTTTGCATCCCCGCCGCGTGCAGAGTGTTGCTGACCTCGACCACGACTTCGTCACCGTGGTTACTCGTCATAAATGAGACAGGATACCACAGATAAGGGATACACAGGAGCAACAGCAAAGGCACGCGCACCGGAATCTGCCATCGGCGCACCGCTGGCTTCTCAGGCAGCAATGACCACACGAAGTAGACACTGCCAAAGACCTGCAACGGCATCAGTGTGATCAGAAAGCGCCGGTCGAGCCGGGCCAGTGAGAGCAGCGCGATCAAGCCCACAACGTAGATGCCGAAGAACGCGCGCGCCTTCGCTTTGAGATCGCCCCGCGCGTAGAGCAACGTGAACCAGAAGCCGGCCATCGCCACGGTACCTAGCACCCCATCAACCGAGTACCCTTCAGTGGTACGCCAGTAGCTCAGAAACATCTGCCACCAATGTGTGAAAAAAGCCCTCGGCTGCGCGCGAATCACCTCCAGCATCCCGATGTCCATCGGGACTTCATGCCAGGCATAGATGTAGTCCGAAGAACCGCGCAGGTGGAACCACAAGTTGTGCGGCTGTTCGTTGTAGAACGGGTTGCCCTTGACCAGGAAACTGCACAGGAACTGCGGAAACGCGCCGAAAAGCGCCGAGTAAGAAGAAACCTACAATCCACAGGCTCTCCCGGTCGCGGCGCAGGATGAAGGGAAGCAGCAGAAAGAGCACACACGGCACGACCGTCATCGAGGCCGTGTAGCGGATCAGATACGAAAGCCCCACCAGCAGCCCGGCCCAGAAGGCCGCCGAGCGCCGCCGCTTTTCACTGAGCAACAGCGGGAACGCACAAAGGATCAGGCCGGAGGCCAGCATATCGGTCGAATCCAGGTTGGCGAAGAACAAGTAGAAGGCCATGCACGCCTGTAAAAGCTCGGTCAGGATCGCCGGCCACCAACGATCCGTCATCCGCCGCACCAGCCAGTACGTGCCCAGCAATCCCAAAAATCCGCCAAAGATGGAGAGCGCAAACGCGGTGCGCAGCACATCGACGCCCAACTCGCGGCCTAGACGCAGCAACAGCGGGTAGCCCAGAGGATAAAGGCCATGCACCCAATCGGGATGAGCCAGGTTGGTGAAGTCGAGGCGCGCAGCGCGCTCGGCCCACCCGAAGTAATCGGGGTAGCGCACGGCAATCTGGCTCCACACCCGCCGGATTTGCAAGGCGACGAAAATCAGCGCGATCACCCACGGCGCGATAGCCTGCGCACAATCCTGCCATTCCGCGGAAAATCTTTCGCGGAGCCTCAACCTACGGCGAGGCTCCGCGTCTGTTCGAACAGTCAAATCCGTCGCCATTTACAGTTTCGCAACAACGGCTTCAGCCACGTCCAACGTGCCCGCGCTGCCACCCATATCGTAGGTGCGGACCTTGCCTTCCTCAATCACGGCGGCAATGGCCTGTTCGAGCGCCGCCGCTTTATCGGCCTCGCCAAGCCAGTCGAGCATCAACTTGATCGAGAGGAGCATCGCGGTCGGATTGACCTTGTACTGTCCGGCATACTTGGGCGCGGAACCGTGCGTCGGTTCGAAGACGGCGAACCCGTCACCCATGTTGCCGCTGGATGCGAAGCCCAGCCCGCCCACCAGTTGCGCCGCCAGATCGGAAAGGATATCGCCGAACATGTTGCTGGAGACCATCACGCCGTAATCTTGCGGGTTCTTCACCAACCACATCGCCTGCGCGTCGATGTTGGTCTCCCACAGCGCGATGCCGGGATAGTCGGCGGCGACCTTGCGGGCCTCGCGCACCATCAGGCCGGAGGTCTCGCGGATGACGTTGGGTTTTTCCACCAGCGTCACCGTGGGATAGCCGAACTGTTTGGCGTACTCGAAAGCGCGCCGCACGATGCGCTGGCAGCCGCGCCGGGTGAGGATGCGCGCGGAAAACGCAATATCCGCCGAATCCACGCCGTTGAAAGCCGACATACGCGGGCTGTGCTTTTCCAACACGCTGCGAACCTCCTCCGGCAGCGGGTGGAACTCGACGCCTACGTACAAGTCTTCCGTATTCTCGCGGAATACCACCAGATCGATGTCGTCGCGGTAGTTGAGCGGATTGCCCTTGTACGCCTTGCACGGGCGCAAGTTCGCATACAGGTCGAACATCTGCCGCAGGCGCACGATCGGGCTGCGATAGACCAGGCCCTTGCCCTGCAATTCGGGGATGAGTTCGGCCTCGGCCTCTTCTTTGGGCTTGGACGTGATCGCCGCAAACAGCGCGCAGGTGCATGTCTTGAGGATGTCCACCGTGCGCTGCGGCAGCGCCTCGCCCTCCGTCCGCCAGAACTCCCACCCGATGTCGGCGGGAACGTACTCCGCATCCAGCGCGAGCTTGTCCAGCACGATCTGGCCCGCGTCCATCACATCGTTGCCAATCCCGTCGCCGGGCATCAAAGCGATTTTGTATTTGGTCATTGTTCCTCCAGTTGTTGTGATTTGGGAAACGAGTAATGAGTAATGAGTAACGAGTAGCAAGTAACGAGGTTTGCACCTGATTACTTCTTACTCTTTACTGATTACTCTTTACTCCCAACGCCTGCTGCGTATACGGAATCAAACCGCCGGCTTCCAGAATCGCCAGCACCTCCGGCGGGAAGGGGGGGAAGGTGTACGTGGCGCGGGGGGTGGTCACGGTTCCGGCGGTGAAGTCAATCGTGATTTCGTCGCCGGATGCGACGCTATCCACCGCATCGCACGTCACAATAGGCAGCGCGTAGTTGATCGCATTGCGGAAGTAGATGCGGGCGAAGCTGCGCGCCACAATCGCCCCCACCCCGGCCTCCTTGAGGCACACCACCGCCTGCTCGCGGGAACTGCCGCAGCCCCAGTTCTTCCCCGCCACGATGATGTCGCCGGGCCGGACGTTCGCCACGAACGCCGGATCCAGGTCTTCCAGCGCGTGCTTTGCCATCTCCGCCGGATCGGTGAGACTGTATGTGTACTTGCCGGGGAAGATCACGTCGGTGTTGACGTCATCGCCGTATTTCCAGACGCGGCCGGTTACACGTGTCAGGCAATTGGAACTGCGTAAGGTTGACGGATGAACTTGTGATTCCATAGGTCAAGCTCCTTTGGGATGGTGGGCCACATTGTATATCTGAACTGTAACCGCGCAAACATACAACGCTTCCGATCGTAGTCACTATGGCCTAAACGAAGAAGACGCCCGGACAACATAAAAGTCCCTACTACTGAGGTAGGGACTTTTGTGTTGTGATGCGACTTCTCAGCCCGTTTCCGTCTGGGATACCCCTTTCCAATACTGTCCAAACGCCACAAAGATGACCGCCTCGTAGAATGGTCTACGGGTTCATACTTTTTCATACCACCGAAGAAATGCGGTATGAAAAAGTATTACTCACGTCTCGCAGATTGGTGTCGGCATTCTCAATGTGACCAGGATGTGCTCACTGAACGTTTCTGACGCAGCCATAGCCACGCCGGAGAACCCGATGAAGCGATACCCGCGCCATTACACCCGTACCAATATGACCCACGCGGCCATGGTAGGTCAGGGAGGGCACAGTTTTCCCTTATACCGTCACTGGCAAATCTACACCGAACTGGATTCAAGTCTTTGCTGCAGTCTGGTAACAAACACTGCCAACCTCTGGCGGCGTGGTATGCCACCAAAAATGTGATGGTGGAGATTGAGCGCCTGGGAAAGATCTACTATTGCCCGCTCAAAAACAATCGCCAGGTAGATGATTCCAGCGGCGCGCGCCCCTATCAGCGCGTGGACAGCTTGGCTTGGACGGCGGACGCGCAGCAGCATGGCAAGGTCATCAAGATCAAAGGATTTCCTGCGCAACAC
>DAOUAY010000022.1:0-6116 GCA_034432995.1 Anaerolineae bacterium
TTCTGTGGGCTGGTCTTCAAAGTGGTCAGCGACCCGTTCATGGGGCGGATGAACTACGTGCGCGTCTATTCGGGCATGTTGACGGCGGGCGGGCGCGCGTTCAACGCCAGCCGCCAGGTGGAGGAGCGCGTGGCCCGCGTGCTGCAACTCTACGCCAACAAGCGCGAGGACGTGGGGACGTGTACGGCGGGGGACATCGTGGGCATCATCGGCTTCAAGCAAAGCTTCACCGGCGACACGCTCTGTATTGCCGACGCGCCGATTCTGCTGGAAGCAATCGAGTTCCCCAAACCCGTCATCCGCGCGGCGATCACGCCGGCGGCGTCGCTCGATCTGGACCGGCTGATGGCGGCGCTGCGCAAGCTGACGGACGAAGATCCGACGTTCACCGTGGGCTACGAAGAGCAGACGCGCGAGACGATCATCGCCGGGATGGGTGAGCTGCACCTCGACATCATTGCGGACCGGCTGCGCCGCGAGTTCAACGTGGCGTGCAACGTCGCGCCGCCGCAGGCCGCGTACCAGGAGACGATCACGCGGCGCGCTAGAGGCGAGGGGCGCTACATCCACCAGGCCGGCGGCGCAGGCCGTTTCGGTGTGGCGCGGTTGGAGATCACGCCGAACCCACGCGGCGCGGGCATCACGTTCGAGAATCGCGCCAATCCGATGGAATTGCCAGAGCAGTACGTCCCCGCGATCGAAAAGGGCGTCCGCGACGCGATGCAGGAGGGCGAGTTGGCGGCCTATCCGGTGACGGACATTGCGATCACCGTGACCGGCGGGCGCTTCCACGAGGTGGACTCGCACCGGCTGGATTTCGAGATCGCCGGCAGTCTCGCCTTCAAGGAAGCCTATCGCCGGGCCGCGCCGATGCTGCTGGAGCCGATCATGCGCGCCGTCACCCACACGCCGGACACCTACGTCGGCGCGATCGTCAGCGATTTTGGCGGGCGGCGGGGCCAGATCACGCAGATGGCGCTGGAAGGCGCGGACACCTACGTCGTCGAGGCCACCGTCCCCTTGAGCAACATGTTCGGCTACGTTACCGTCCTGCGCGACCGGACGAGCGGGCGCGGCACATTCACGCTCGAATTCACGCATTACGCCCCGGTTCCCGACGACGTTGCGCGTCCGATCATCGAGGCGCGGCGGGAGTATGTGCAGACGAAACGTAGTAGTTGAGAAAGGAGCTGAACTAGAAAGAGAACAATTGACTGTTTGTAGATCCTTGTATACAATTCCCTTGAATTGGTTAGCTTAAGCCTATATTTCGCACCTTAAAAATTGGGTAGTGTCCCTTAACGGACTTGATTAGCTTGTACAAAACTGAATAGTGCTCCGTGTTTGTCATAATGAGCTATGCTCAACAGGCGGAAAACTGCTTCGTTTAGTGCTAGTTTCCGATTTCGAGCTATATTCTCATCAGTTTACACATTTGGAATGATACAAACACTGGTGTTTTCTGTCATAGCTCTTGGGCTTTCAGGCCGAAAAATAGCATTTTGCACGTTTGGAAATAGAAAATCACTCCAAATTTTGACGAAAAATCGTTTCGTAACGTGATTTTTACCGTGCTTTAGGCATTTGAGTGGTTAGAATTCGCTAAATCTCATCAAGTCCATTGAGGGACACTACCAGAAAGCAGCAAAACAGGCCATTTTTTGACGGCGCACCTTGTCCATCCATTGGCGTAAGCGGCGGCGCGCTTGTGACTTGGTCAGTGGCCGCTCAAATATGGCCGTCAGTTCTTCGTGGAGGGTATACGCCGCCTTCAATTGTGGTGAATAGGTGAAAAGTAAGCGGAGTTGCTGGCGTTCCTCCGGCGTGAGGTCGCCGTGGTTCTGGCGCACGCCCCAGAGCACCCCCTTGAGTTCGGCGTATGCGGCGGGCGTCAACTCCTTTTTGAGGCGGCGACACTCCGTTTGGCGCACTTTATCAACCGCGTCGCGGGAGCTTTTGGCGACGTGATAGCGGTCCACCACAATGTCCAGGGTGACTTCGGGATGCGCCGGGGCAAATTCGCGCAGCGCATTGACGTAGCCATCCCACATGTCCGTGCCGGCGGTCTGTAGCGTGCGGCGTAACCGCTCCGGGATGCTTTCCAGAAACTGGCGCACCGTTTCTTTCTTGCGGTCCGGGAGCACGGCTAGCCCCGCGCCGTGGTCGGCCGTTTGCTGCGCAGTGATAAGCGCCACAAAATTGCCGTGGCCTTTGGGTAAGGCGATTTCATCGATCCCCAGGACGGGTAAGGCCGTGAAGTCGTCCCAATTGACGGTGCGCTGTAGTTGCCGGGCCACCGCGCCGTCGCCGGCCTCATAGCCGAGGCGCTCTTTCTGGCACACATCCGCGACCGTACTGCCAATCAATTGCAGCAGCCGAGGGCGGTCATACGCCACGGTATGGGGACTGTGGGGGACGTACCAGGACAAGCTTTGCGTGGTCGTGGGCCGCCCAGGGCAGGTCGGACACCGATACCGTTTGGGGCGCAGGCGCAGGTACACCCGCTGGCCGAGAATCGGCAAAGGCCGCACCGGCAGCCAGTCGCCATAGCCGTGTGCATGGCTAATTTCCTGCCCACAGACTCGGCAGCGGGTACTGCCGCCGGTGCTCGCGACCGTGATGAGATAATCATTCTCGGCGGTGCTGCTAACTTGTTGCACGGTTACAGCGGAGATATCCAAGGGAAAGGTTCCGGTCGCGCCAACTTTGCTAGGGAACATTCGTTTTCTCACTTTCATGTGCTTTTGTGTGTCATTATAACGCATTGTAGCGTACTCCATGTACTTGTCTTTTCCATCCACCAGATATGGGGCATACCACCTGAATTCCCAAAGAGCCGCTTTTCGCCTGCGTGCAACTGCAAGCCGCATTGCCTCTATAATTTGATCCTCGTCGAAAGTTAACACTGAGTCTACTGAAAAAACTAAGATTTTCACCACTGAGACACAGAGGGCACGGAGTTTTATTTAACTGTATTTTGATAAAATTGATATTGTTAACCGGAAAATCAATTTCATGTAAGATAAAAATAAAGTTTCCTCTGTGTTCTCCGTGCCTCTGTGGTGAATTTCCCTTTTTGCAGTAGAGTCAACACTGAATATCCTCCCGGTATTAATTTGGACAGATTTGATCATCGCCCACCGTGTTGTGGTGCTTGAGTTTGTCCGTGTTTTTGACGCAAACAAAAAAGGGGAGGACCTGGAACCGAAGTTCCAAGTCCTCCCCTTTTGTTTCCAGATCAGTTTTCCTGCCCCGGACGCCGCAGGCTTGAAGGCTTCCTGCGGTTCGGAGCGTTTAGCCCCAGACCTTTTCGCGGTGATTGTTCACCGCTATAGATCTATTATATCATGCCGGACATGGTGAAATCAAGTGAGTTTTATGTGTGAATTCTCGGAGGCGTGTATATAAAGTATGACCCGGTGTGCCGCCTAACCTGCAATGGGGTATACCACCGTTCATTGTTGGTACTCACGCCGTCAATGCCGGCACAGAGCTGGAAACACCGTCCCGGGCAGTTGTAGTCGATGCTGTCGGTGTGCATACGCTTGTTCGCCGTCGTGTGCCTTGCGGTATAATGATGGAGTCGCTCAAACGGAGTTTTGTACAAGACCTGTATCGCCTGCGCGACACATTAGTGATACAAACGCGCAAGGCGGCGCGATGCTGTATCATGGCATAGGCTGGTTGTTGACTGATCTCGTATAGCTTCTATTCTTCCGCGAGCAATGCCGCCACGTCTAGCAAATCGGGTGTGTCTAAGCCTTCAGTAAACCAGGCGTAGACTTCGGCCAACTGTTGGCGCGCTGCGGCAAACTCGCGCGGCGTGCCGGCGGCTTGCCGCCGCCGGCACAGGCGCAACACGGCGCGCAGCTCCCACATTTTCGCGGATTGTTCTTGCGCTATGGCGATGGCGTCCAGGAAGTTCGCTGCGGCGGCTTCCGGATGTCCGAGCCGTCGCAGCGCCTCGCCTTGCAGCCGTAACAGCTCCGCCTTGAAAAAATGGCTGCCCGTCTTCGCGCTTTGGGTCAGCGCTTGCGCCAACGTCTCGCGCGCAGCGGCGACCTGGTCGAGCGCCAAGTGCGCCTCAGCCAACAGCAAATAAGTAGCATCCTCGGCTATTATGGACGCTACGTCCCGCTTGAAGAATTGCGCCAGGTCTGCGGCGTCTCCCGTGATGGCAGCAAAGCCAGCCACATCATCAAAGCCGCCCGGTGGTACGGCCTGCTCGCGCGCGGCCTCCGCCATGAACCCGCCGGATTGCGCGCGTTGTCTTTCCCATTGATGGTCTTTTGGAATTTCAACCATTTCCTGGTCGTAGAAGGATTTGGCAAAACGCAGGTTTATCTCAACGACCCCGCCAGCGGCCCGCGCGTCGTCTCCACCGCCGAGTTTGACCAAGCCTTCACCGGCGTCGTTCTCACCTTTGAGCCGGGGCCGGAATTCCAACGCGGCGGCGCAAAGCCGAGCGCGTTGCGCGGGTTGCGCGAACGCTTGCGCGGTTCGGCCGGCGCGCTGGCGTATGTGGCCTTGACCGGGTTGGCGTTGGTGGTTCCGGGCTTGCTCCTGCCCACCTTCGGGCGCGTCTTTGTGGATTATTACCTGGTGCAAGGGCTTACCCATTGGCTGCCCTGGCTGCTGGTCGGTGTGGCCGTGACCGGTCTCCTGTTGATCAGTTTGGCGATTGCGGCGTTGAATCTGCTGGGGTTGAACTATATCTCCCGCAAACGCGCCGACGCGCACCAACAATCGCTCAATCAGGGCGGTAAATTGATGGCCGCGGCCTTGAGCGGCCTGCAAATCATCGCGTTTGCCCGTTGGGCGAGCGCCTTCGGCGGACAACGGGCATTGGCGTTTCAGGCGCGCCACACCACCAATACGCTGGCCGTGTTCAACGCGGTGTATCCCACCGCGACGACGTTGGCGATCTTTGCGCTGGCGGCGTGGAGCGCGGGGCGCGGCGCGGCCATGTCCACCGGCGATTTCCTGGCGTTCAACGCGGCGTTTGGGCAATTCCCGTGGACCAGCCTGGCGATCTGCGCGACATTGCTCGCCGCCTTTCCGGTCATCCCGCTGTACGAACGCGCGCGGCCCATTTTGCAGACTTTGCCCGAAGTCACACCGTTACAAACGGACCCCGGCGAGTTGCGCGGCGCAATCGAAATCAGCCACGTCTCTTTCCGTTACCGGGAGGACGAGCCGCCGGTATTGCAAGACCTCTCGTTGCGTGCGCGGCCGGGGGAATTTGTGGCGCTGGTAGGCCCGTCGGGCTGCGGTAAATCTACGTTGCTGCGGCTGCTGCTCGGCTTCGAGCGTCCGCTGGCCGGCACCATCTATTATGACGGGCAGGATTTGTGGGGGCTGGACGTGGAGCGCGTGCGGCGGCAGATTGGCGTGGTCTTACAACACGATCAACTGATCGCCGGCAACATCCTATCTAACATCATCGGCTCGCTGCCGCTGAGCCTTGAGGATGCCTGGGAAGCCGCGCGGTTGGTGGGGTTAGACGCCGACATCAACGAGATGCCGATGGGGATGCATACCCTGGTCGGCGAGGGGACAAGCACCCTCTCCGGCGGACAGCGGCAGCGCCTTTTGATTGCCTGCGCCATTGTGAACAAGCCCCGCATCCTCTTGTTCGACGAAGCCACCAGCGCGTTGGACAACCGCGCGCAAGCGCAGGTCAGCGCCAGCCTGGAACAGCTTCAGGCTACCCGGATCGTGATCGCGCACCGGCTGAGCACCATTGTCAACGCCGATCAGATCTTTGTGCTGGATGGAAGGCGGGTGGCGCAGATCTGTGCGCTAAATCGCTTGCTACGAACCGATTCCCACTAATTGGCGCTATACCCGTGGGGCAGGGGTATACGACAAATTATTGGGAAAAAGAAAACATTTGTCTGAGAATTCCACTTAGCTTGCTGTGGCCGGTCTCTGACCGCGCCACTGCAGGCTCAGGTAATGGGCTATGCGGGCACGGTCGGAGACCGGCCCGAGCACTTCCCAATAATTTGCACTATACCCGTGGGGCAGTTTGCCGTCGCGCGTCTTGGAGTATAATGATGTAATCGCTTAAACGAAGCTTTGTATCAGACCTGTATCGCCCGCGCGACAATCGG
>DAOUAY010000023.1:0-3586 GCA_034432995.1 Anaerolineae bacterium
CCGCGCCGCGCAGGACGGTCTTGCGTCACACCGGCAGACGTGTCCGCAGCGGCGGCGAGCACGGTCTTGCGTTGAATCATGTAGGCTGCTGCCGCCAATCCCACAATCGCTGCTGTCATCAGCCAACCGACAGGTTGGGCCGTACTGGGCGCCAACAATTGCAGCATAAACCGGGGATTGATCAGGGAGAGAACGATACCGATCCCGAGCGGTAACCCCGACCAAAACAGAATCATTCCGTGTTGTCGCTTGCTCATTGTGTCTACTCCTTCCTCTATCGTGTGAATGTGTTCAACTGTCGCCGTTATGACCGTGTCCGCCAACACTCGCGGCCACAATCGTACCAGTCCCGCGCGGCCACATCGGCAGTAGGCGTCTCGGCACAGATCGCGAAACAGTTGCGCCATCAACGCCGCATACTCGCGCCGGAAATCCGAAGGATACACCCGCAGCAGGACGCGGTAGACGCTTTCTGCGCGGGGAAAATGGCCTGTCGCTAGCGGCTGTGCCATCAGACCGCACCTGTGGAGCCAAGCAGCTTTTTGGTCTGCGCCACCTGGACCAGGGCCGCCAGGCGCTGCGTCTCGGCGGTCAGAACTTGCCGTCCCCAATCGGTCAGCCGGTAATAGCGGCGGCGCTCGTCGTCCAGATCGGGATCAGGCCGCTCATCGGACTCCGCGATGAAGCGCGCCGCTAACATGCGCTTGATCGTGCCATAGAGCGTACCCGGCCCCATTTGAATGTGGTTGCGCGTCATCGTTGCCACTTCTTGCATGATGCCGTAACCGTGCCGCTCCTGGTCGGCCAAAGCCAACAGGATGTGAAATACAGCCGGCGTCAAGGGTAAGATTTGGTCCAGGTCGGGTGTGATTTGATCCACGAGTCAATGCTCCAATCTATATCCGTATCGGTTATATCTGTTATGGATATATAATAGCATATTTGAGGGTTTTTGGCAAGAGGCAAATCACGAACGAAAAATCGCAAAGCACGATTTGGCTTTGCGATTTGTGGGTATCTTTGCTTGAAGTTATGCGGTGATTCAGGATTCACGATCTCTGACCATTATCCGACAATAGACTCTGCCCAATAGAGAATGGCATAAGCCACGCGAATCGCATCCTGATACATTTCCGGTGTGATCTCTTCGTAATCACCAGGATACCGGGTCATCACAGCGTAAGTTGTCAAGCCCATTGCCTCAATCGCGGCAGACGGCAAATCAACATCAGAGGGCAACAACCCGAACAAATAGGCGATATTGTGAACACGCGGGAACTCGATTTTTCGATCAATCAGGATAGCTTTGAGGCATTTCTCGACAGTCTGCTGAGCGTGAAAGCACAACTCGTTGTACATCACGTCAGGTTGCGGGCCAACGCGCGCCAATGCGAAGTCGCTGCGGGCGCGGCGCAACCAATCCCGCGCGCTCCCCGGCTCTGGTGTTTCAAACTGCATAGACTTCCCTACCTTCGGCTAACACATTCCGATAGATTAAGCCTTTGTTGTGGCGATGCTGTTCTAGCACGGCAGGCGTCGTTACCAGGATATCCACAGGATAACCGAATCCAAAGAGTTGTTTGTAGAGGTACTGTGTTGTATTGAGACAATGCGTGCCATCGGGCACAACCACCATCACGTCAATGTCGCTATCCGGCCCCATTTGTCCACGCGCGGCAGAACCAAACAGGATAATTCTTTGCGGGCGAACTGACTCCACAATGTACTGCACCAGATCATCAATGATTTTTATATCAACCTTTTCTACCATAACCACCACCCTCAGTTTATGATTCTATCCGGAAATTGTGTCTACAGGCATTTTTAGTGCGTCAACGGTGAATTTTCGGATAGGTTCTATGCCTGCAAACGCGCGCAAGGCACATCACAAATCCTGGTCATCATTGTATACTTATCAAACCATAAAATCCAATTAAATCAAGCGGAACGCCAACAACACCCGGCGCAAGCCCCAGGTGTCGCCGTAGCGGACGTGGTTGATCCACCCGCGCACAGAAGCCGTGACCTGCTCCAGCGCAAGTTCCCGGTTGCGGTACGCGCTGCGCAACTGCCGATAGCGCCGCGCAAAGGCGACGCCCTTGCGCCGTTTGAGCCGCCGGTAGGTGGGGAAGACGACAAAGCCCAAAAATGGCAGCCCTTCCGTGACGGGACGCGCGTGCGCGCCGGGATGAAGCGTGAGCCGCAAGCGTGCCAGTCGCGTGACGATGGCGGCCAACCACGCCTGCAACGCGGCTTTGTCGTCGGCGAATAGGATGAAGTCATCCACATAGCGCAGGTACGCCGCGCACCCCAACTCGCGCTTGACAAAGTGATCGAACGGGTTGAGGACCACGTTGGCCCAGAACTGGCTGGTGAGGTTACCGATGGGCAGCCCGCGCGGGCGGTCGAGGTCGAACAGGGTGTCGCCGTGAAAGGTGCGCGGGCGGTATTCGTCCGCCAACACACCCGCGCCGCTCTCCAGGATGCGGTCAATGAGCCACAACACATCCGGGTCATCGAGTTTGCGGGCGAGCGTGCGGCGCAAGATCGCGTGGTCTATCGCCGGGAAAAACTGCTCGACATCGCACTGCAAAGCGTAACGGTAACGGCGGGCGAACGTTGTGCAGCGGTCGAGGGCGCGGTGCGTGCCCTTGCCGACGCGGTTGGCGTAGCTGTCGTCGATGAAGCTGCGCTCGAAGACTGGCTCGATGAGGTTGCACAGCGCGTGGTGGACGACGCGGTCGCGGAATGGCGCGGCGGAGATGAGACGGCGTTTGGGGTCGTGAATATAGAACGAGACGTACTCGCCAGGGCGATAGGTGTGGGTCAGTAATTCATCCTGAAGCTGGAAGAGGTTGTCTTCCAGCCGGTACTCGAACGCCGCCACGTTGGCATGGCCGCGCTTGCCTTTAGCGGCGCGGCGATAGGCCAGGAGCAGGTTATCCCAGGAACAGAGGTCAGAATACACGTAGTCGCGGTTTCCATACCGCGTGTGCGCCTAACAGAGCGCCGGATTGTGATCCGGCGCAAGCATACTTTATATAAGCGCGCTTCTGCCGGATCACAATCCGGCAGCGCCCCACGCCAGGGTGACGGGACGCGGCCCGGCCCAGGGCGTGGGGCTTTTCTATATTCGCCCGGCGTTGCCGCCGGCCAGGAACGGGACGCGCTATTTTTTCGCCTCGGCCAGAAAGGTTGCCCCGTCTGGCATTTCCGGCGGGCCGCACCAATCGCTGATTGGCGTTCCCGATAAAAAATATGGCCGCCGCCGCCCGCCCCCACCAAGACCCGCCAGCCGCCCAAGAGCCGCCCGATTTCAGCGACCATGCCGGCCACGTGTTTATATTGGCCGTCGTCGAGCCACTTCCAGCGCGCGGCCAGCCGCACGTAGAAACGCACTTTGTCCAGCGCCTCATCGGCCAGTTTGAGCTTTGCCAGGCGCTCCTGTCCGTGGCGATAGTTGGCCTCCTGAAGCCGCTCAGAGCAATCAAACGCCGCATCTAACAACCGCTGCGTGAACGTGAAGCGGTGCGCGCGCGGGAAGTTGTTCGTGGCCGGCAGCAGCCACTGCAAAAAATCGAACGTG
>DAOUAY010000024.1:0-1711 GCA_034432995.1 Anaerolineae bacterium
ACCGTCGTCATATACTGCGAAATCACCGACTCGAACGTCCGGCCCCGCTCCTGCATATCACGCTGAAGACGACGAATCAGCCGGAGGTCGCTGGCCGTATCGATGAAGAGCTTCACATCGAACAATCTGCGCAAGTCCGGCTCGGCAAAAATAAGAATGCCTTCCACCAACACAATGGGCGCTGGCTCCACGTGGATGGTCTCATCGGTGCGCGCGTGTCGGGTAAAGTCGTAGACGGGAATTTCGGCGGGATAGCCGTTGCGCAGCAAAGTCAGGTGTTCGATCATCAAGCTGGTTTCCAGCGCATCCGGGTGATCGAAGTTCAGGCTTCTGCGTTCCTCCAACGTCAGGTGACGTAAATCCTTGTAATAGGCATCGTGCGGGATACACGCGATGTGCTCCGTGCCCACGCGCTCCAGGATACGATTCGCCACCGTGGTCTTGCCGGACCCGGTTCCCCCTGCCACCCCAATGATAATCGAACGCATAAATTCTCCTCCAAAAATAAACCTACTTCAACGCTTAAGGCGGATCATAATCCGCCGTCCCCGCAGCGCCGGATTATGATCCAGCGCAAGCATTTCCGTGAGCTTTGGTGCTAGGGCAGCACAGCCGGCTTGCGGCGCAGATGATAAATACCAAGGACAGCAACGAACAACGCCAACATCCCCACCGCCTCCACCGGCGCGCCGGGATTGTACACCGCTTCAAAACGCGGCAGCGCATCGCGTTGCACCTCCAACCGGACATCATCGGCGACCAACACCCCGTCGTCCAGCAGCGTCGTCTCCACCAGCAGCTTGCCATCGGCGCTGCGGTAAACCTGCACCTGAATCGGGGCAGCGGTTTCCCGCAGCCGGCTGATGCGAAAAACATAGCCCACCTGAGAAAGGGCAAAGTAGGCTTCCGGCGCTTCGATGGTCAGAGCCAGACGCAACGCATCCTGTGGTTCATCGCGGGCTGAAGGCGACAAGGGCAAGACCTGTCCCTGTTCATCCAGCGCCCGCACCACCAATCCCACGCTGCTCCCTTTGGGAACAAAGTATAGTCCATATCGCCCTGACAACAACGGAATAAATGCACTGGAGGAAACATCAGTGCGCGCCGGCAACGTCAATCCGCGCTCCGGGATAGTGATCGGTGCTGCGGGCCATACGATCACATCCGACTGCTTCCAGCCCCACACCGTCTGCGTCCCCCACCCGGCGATAACGAGCACACCGGCCACACACGCCAGCGCCTGAAGCCAGCGCCGGGAGCGCGTGCTCTCTTTCCAGTGTTCGAACAGATCGGCGCAGCGCACGGCCACGATCAGCGCCAACCACGCCAGGAGGATGCGCATCCACAACGACGTGCGCAGCGTCAGCAGCCCCACCGTCGCCAGAGGGGTAGTCCACGTTTTGAGCATTGGGCGCAGCCCGGCGAGCCAACGCGCGTAGACAGGGCTGGTGGAGATGGCCACCGGGGCCTGGGGAAGAAAGAGCACAACAGCCTGGATGATCAACAGCACGATGAGGGCTTCGACCAGTCTTCTATCCGCACCGAGCCATTGCCACACCTGGTTGAGTATCTGTCGCGCCCGCATATTCCCTTCGCCATTGAGCTACAAAAAAGGCCCCGTCGACTCCGGGGCCGGAGAGAGCCACCCTTGGGAATTGAACCCAAAACCTGGCGCTTACGAAGCGTCTGCTCTGCCGATTGAGCTAGGGTG
>DAOUAY010000025.1:0-2121 GCA_034432995.1 Anaerolineae bacterium
GAAACGCAGCCTCACCTCTGCTGCCGGTCCGATTGCCACCGCAATATGCGCGCTCATCGTGCTGCTGCCCTTTATCATCGGCTTACCCCGAGACGAGATGTTCAGGCACAGCCATTTTTGGGCAGGGATCGCGTTGCTCGCCTTTTTGCAACTCACCGGGCTGCTTTTCAACCTGCTACCCATTCCCGGTTTCGATGGTTGGGGCATCCTGGAACCAATACTCCCCACCAGTACAGCACAAAACGCGCGTCTCATAGGTCGCTTCAGCATGCTCCTTATCCTTGTCGTCTTTATGAGCAATAACCCGGTCAGCCGGGGATTCTGGCAGTGGGTGGTGCTTTTGGGCAGCCGGTTCAACCTCAACTTCGCGCTGGTTAGCGAGGGTCTGCGCCTCTTTCGCTTCTGGATCCCGTAGCATTTGACAATCCAGCAAGAAAACATATAATCTCAAACGTAGTCGATTCGTAATTCGTAATTCGTAATTCGTAATTCGTAATTCTCAGGGAGGGAACAGGAATGACAGAGATGCAGGACGTTTTCCACAACGGGCATGCCGCATTCCTGTATGGATTCCAGTCCTGACGTCTGTTCATCGATAACAGGGTATCACAAAGGCCGTGGGCATTGCTCACGGCCTTTTTTGTTGTTTCGGTAATCGGGGATTGGTAACAAGTAACAAGTAACCAGTAACCAGGAATCAGGAAAAAGTGGCAAGTGGCGAGTTACCCGATTACCAATTACCGATTACCAGTTACCAATCACGCATCACGTATCACGAGGTGTCTATGCTACAAGTATCGAATATCACCAAACACTACGGCGACGCCCACATTCTGGAAGGCGTCACGTTTACACTGAATTCCGGCGAGCGCGTGGGTCTCATCGGGCCGAACGGCTGCGGAAAAACCACACTACTGCGCATCATCACCGGGCAGGAGACGGCGGACGGCGGTTCCGTGCAGCGCGATCCGCCCGACTTGCGTGTGGGTTATCTCGAACAAGGGTTGACCTATCACGACGACGCTACGCTCGATCACATCCTACGCGCCGAACAAATCGCGCTGGAAAACCTTGAGGAGCGCGTGGCAGCGTTGGCAGATAGACTCGGCATTGTTGACGGCGCGGAGCAGGCACAGCTTCTCCACGCCTACGGCGAAGCACTGGCCGAACTGGAAACGCTGGCCGCACGACAAACGCCGGAACACGTCGTCAAGGCCATCCTCGCCGGGCTGAACCTGGACGATGTGCCGCTCGACACGCCTATGAGTCACCTCAGCGGCGGACAGAAAACGCGGCTGGGCCTGGCGCGGTTGCTTATTCAAAACCCCCAGGTGCTCTTGCTCGACGAACCCACCAACCACCTGGACATCGGCGCACTGGAATGGCTCGAAGGCTGGCTGCGGGAATACCGCGGTGCGGCGCTCATCGTCTCGCACGACCGCGCATTTCTCGATAACACCGTCACCCAAATCCTCGATCTCGACCCACTGACACACACACTCACGGCATACAGCGGCAACTACTCGAACTACATCGCAGCATGGACGCGCCAGCGCGAGAAGCAGTGGGCGCAGTGGCGCGACGAGCAGGCCGAAATCCGCCGCCTGCAAGCCGATATCCACCGCACGAAGATGCACGCGCTAAGCGTCGAGTTGACGACCACTCCCGGCGACCCCACCACCCGTCGCTACGCGAAAAAAGTCGCCAAGAAAGCGACTTCGCGCGAGAAACGGCTCGAACGTTACCAGGAGAGCGAAGACCGGGTGGAAAAGCCAACTTCCACCTGGCGGATGAAGCTCGAATTCGTAGACACGCCTGCCAGCGGGCAGGACGTGCTGCGCCTGCGGGATGTGGCGGTGGGCTACAACGGCGTCCCGCTGTTGGCCGACGTCAACCAACTGCTGCGGCAGGGCGAGCGTATCGCCCTCATCGGGCCGAACGGCTGCGGTAAGACGACGTTGCTGCGCGCCATCGCCGGGCAGATCGAACCACTCAGCGGCGCGATCCGGCTGGGGGTAAACGTCAAGCTCGGTTACTACGCGCAGGAACAGGAAAACCTCGATCCCGACAGCACGCCCTTCGACACGCTGCGCCAGGCGGTGACGATGTCCGACACGGACG
>DAOUAY010000026.1:0-1645 GCA_034432995.1 Anaerolineae bacterium
CGGGGCGATCGAAGTGCATAGCGATCAGCCGGACGTGCTCGATGCTGAGAGTGCCGTGGTTTTGCAGACGGTTGCCGATCAGGCGGCGGTCGGCATCGACAGCGTGCGGTTGTACGTCGAGCGGCAAGAAGCGATGGAGAGCCTCCAACGCGCCTACAGTGAAGTGACGCGCGAGGCATGGGAGGCGCTTTTGTCTGGCCGTGGCGCCGGGCTGGAAGGCTATCAGGCCGAAACCCGGCGCATTGCGCCGTTGGCCGCCGCCCCGCCGGAGACGTGGGAACCGGCTGCGCGCGCCGCCTGGTCTGAAGGGCGGCTGGTGGCGGACCAACGTGTTGTCGAGCAAGCGGCAGACGGCGCGACGCCTTCCCTGGCGTTGCCGATTCGTCTGCGCGATGAGATTCTGGGCGTCGTCGATGTGCGCAAACGGCCCGATGCCGGTGAATGGAAGCCGGATGAAATTGCCCAGTTGGAGCAACTCGTGGGGCAGCTCGGCCTAACGTTGGAGGTTTCCCGTTTCTATCAGGAGTCGCGGCGCGCGGCGGCGCGCGAGCAGCTCCTGCGCGAAGTCTCAGAGCGCATCCGCGCGGCCGTCGATGTCGACACGGTGATGCGCGTCGCGGCTCAGGAGGTCGGCGCGGTGCTCAAACGCCCGGTCTTCGTCTACATGGAGAATGAGGCCGCCGCTGAGGGGAGAAACGCCGATGAATGATCACAACACACTCCACCCCGATACCGGGGAGCGCGTTCACGCGGAACGCTCTACGATTGGCTTGTTCACTTACAGCATCATGGACACGATCGGTCAGGCGGTGTGGTTGGGTATGGAGGACGTCGCGCGCGAACATGACGTGAACCTGATCTGCTGTTCCGGCGGCGCCTTGCGCGATTTCACCGGCATGACGACACCCGCTAACGTGCTCTACGACCTGGTCGGCGCCGAGCGCCTGGATGGCCTGGTGATCTGGTCGGGACTCCTGCACCACGTCGATCATGAGACCGCGCAGAACTTCTATCGCCGCTACGCGGCTTTCCTCCCTACAGTGAGCCTGGGGGTGCAAGTGGAAGGTATTCCCGCCGTGTTGGCCGACAACTACACGGGGATGTATAGTGCGGTCGAGCATCTGGTGGCAGTGCATGGCTATCGACGGATTGCTTTTGTGCGTGGCCCGGAAGGACACGAGGAGGCCGAGGATCGCTATCGCGCTTATCGCGACGCGCTGGCAGCGCACGATATTGATGTGGATGTATCCCTGGTCGCACCGGGGAACAACCAGCGCTCCGCCGGAGTGCAAGCGATTGTCCTGCTGTGCGATGAACACCATTTGCGACCGCATGACGATTTCGCAGCCGTGATCGCCGCCAACGACAATATGGCCTTCGGGGTGCTGGAAGCGCTGCAGGCGCGCGGCGTCCGCGTGCCGGAGGATGTCGCCGTCGTGGGATTCGACGACTTCGCGGAGGGACGGCACACTAACCCACCACTCACCACCGTGCCGTGGCCTGGATACGCCCAGGGCCGTCAGGCGGCGGAACTGCTGATCGCGTTATTGAATCACGCCCCTGTGCCTGACCTGACGCGCGTACCCACCGAATTGATCATCCGCGAATCGTGCGGCTGCGTGATTCCGTCTGTAAAGCACGCGGG
>DAOUAY010000027.1:0-4505 GCA_034432995.1 Anaerolineae bacterium
TCGAGCCAAAGTCAGCTTTCTCAAGGTTGCCAGCTTGTTCTGCCGTGAAATGTATTGCACAGGTAGTGGGGGGATGGCGGCGGCCGTGTTAAGCCGGCAACCGACCGCGGGGATGCTGGTACTGCTGGTAAGTTGCGTCAAGGTGCGCTGCGACTCGAAAATCTCAGCCAGGGCTTGATCACGGTAGCCAGCCATTTTTCCGGCGCGGAATAAGTCGGTGACCCACTGCTCCCCCAATTCGGGAGCGGCTGTGAGGCAAACGGCGGCGAAGTGCATCAGGTCATCATAGCGCCGAGTCGTACGACCACGCCGCCAGCCGTTCACGGTACTCGCCCCAACGCCGATGGCATCAGCGATGTATTGGTCTGCCATCCCGATCAGCCTCAAGCCCTCAGCATGTTGGTAGGCGCGGATGCCCTGCTCGACCAGAGCCGCAAACTCACTGTTTTTTCCGGTCTGTTCTGACATTTTGTTACCCCATTTCTGTGTGGAAAATCCGTCATTGAGCGACGAATTTTCCGGCGGCGAGTGACGAAAAATTCGTAACATCCCGAGGCATCATCGGAAGCGTTTGCGAGTAGGATAAGGAGTGTTGTGCTACTACTGCCATTAGTTGTAGAGGATTTGACGCAAATGTCAAACGGATGTCGATGGCGCAGTGACACACAGCACGAGGACGTTAACAGGTGAATAGTGTAGGTAGGCGATGAAATGCCGGTTTGGCAGAAATTGGGGCTTGACAGTTCCATATATGGAACTATAATAAAGCTATGGGGTTGAATATAGTTCCATCCGATACGCAAGAAGACTGGTCAGCAGAAACGTTGGCACAAGCTGCCAAAGTAAGCAGTACGTATGTACGCCGTTTGTGCCGTAAAGGGATTCTTAAGTGTCGAAAGTTTGCCTGGGCTTGGTTAATCCCATACGAAGAAGGGCGACGCTGGTTAGCTGAACACGCCGCGGAGTCCAAGTCTCAGGACGCAGCTTTAACAACTGAAACATAACTTAAGGGCACGCCTGGTGGGTGCTACCAACACCCACCAGACGCTAACCCGACCGTTGAATGGTCCAACGGTGGGCTACCCTGATTATACCATGAACGCCACGGTGTGTCGCGCCATTTTGTCGGCGCACAGCACCTCCTTGAGGCAATGCAACTCTAGGACTTAGCGTTACAGGGGATATGACGGCCTACCTATGCCAGACAACGGCACGGTAGGCCGTTTTTGTTTGCCTGTAACCCGAAGCTAATCCTAAACCAACTCAAGGAGGTTCTCAAATGTACACTGGAATCGACATTGGCTACAATGCCACCAAAGCGGTGACTGAACGTCGCCGCACTACGTTTCCCTCAGTGGTCGGCACCCCCGACCGCGCCAGCTTTGCCCTCAGTGGCAACAACGAAACCGCCCTCGTCCTCGTTGCTCCAACGCACGCCCTCATCGGCGAGGAAGCGGTGAACCAGTCGCGCTTTCTCAACCGGCGCGAGGATCGCCGCTGGATCGAGAGCGAGGAATGGCTGACCCTGTTCCACGCCGCCCTCACCGAACTGACTTCTGCCACCTCCGTGGACATCGACTTGGCGACCGGCCTGCCCGTTGCCTTTTACAGCGACAAGGCGCAAGTGCAGGAGCGCCTTTTAGGCGAGCACCGCGTGCAGCGCGAAGGTCGGCGGGGGCAACTCCTGCGCGTCGCCAACGCGCGTGTCATCCCGCAGCCCTTTGGTTCGCTCCTGGCTGAAGTCCTCGACGAACACGGGCAGATTCAGCGCCCTGACCTGGCGCACGCTTCCGTGGGCCTCATCGATATCGGCGGCAAAACCTGCAACCTCTTGAGCGTCAGCCGGCTCTCCGAGATCGGACGCGAGACCGCCAGCGTGAATGTCGGCGGCTGGACGCTGGTGCGCGCGGTGCGCCAATGGCTGGCCCAAGCCTATCCCGGCTTGGATGACTTGCGCGATCATCAGCTCGCCGCCGCGATCCAGGCGCGCAGCATCCGCTACTACGGCGAACCCGTGGCCGACTTCGCGGCTGTCGTGGATGACCTGGCCTCTGACCTGACCGGACAGATTCTCAGTGAAGCCTCACACCTGTGGAACGGTGGGGCGACGCTGGATGCCATTCGCTTGACCGGTGGCGGGGCGCTGCTCTTGGGCACGCACGTCCAACGCCATTGGCCGCACGCGCAGGTCGTCGCCGAGCCGGTCTACGGCAATGCACTGGGCTACTGGAAGCTGGCGCGCCGTTTGTGGGGCAAGTAATACTTTTACATACTGCCGGCGACGCGCAGTATGTAAAAGTATGTACAGATTGAGGAGATTTCGATGATGATACGACGCTCATTTACTCTGGATAGCCAACGCGACGCGGCCTTGCTGGCCTGGCTGGACGCACAGCCGAATTCCAGTGAGACGGTGCGCGCCGCGTTGCGCGCTTACTATGATGCCGCCCAGGTGACGTTGGCCGACGTATACCGCGCGGTGCAGGCCGTGGAACAGCGGTTGGCGGACGGGGTAGCTGTTGCTGCGCCGGCTACCGCACCAATCGAAGACCCTGACCTGGCCGATGCGCTGGATAACTTGGGACTGTGAACAAGGAGGTAAACCAATGCGTAGTCTACGACCGTATCTCGAATTACGTGCCGATCTGGTGGAGTCCGTCCTGGGCGCACATCGCACGCCAGGGCGGGTGACTGGCGGCACAGTGGGACCGCGCTTGATCCGCTTCTACCTGCAACCTGCACCCCACGTGCGCTTCGCCAGCATCCAACGGCTGAGCGAGGATTTGGCGTTGGGCCTGCGCGTGCCCCAGGTGCGCCTCAGCCGGGGCGCCGAAGGTGTCATCCTGGAATTCGATCACCCCGATCCCCGCCCGGTGACGTTGGCCGGTGTCTTGCAAGACGTATCACCGCTGCCTGTCGCCACGGCCTTGTTGGGTCTCAACGAACACAGCACCCCCTTGTTGGCGCGGCTGCCGTCGCCTGACGTGGCGCACATCTTGATCTCCGGGACAACCGGTTGTGGCAAATCAGTGCTGCTACGTACCATTGCCGCCAGCTTGCTCCTGGGTAACACGCCGGAGGTTGTGCGCTTGTTGCTCATTGACCCGAAGGGGCGCACGTTTCCAGCGTCTTTCAACGCTGCCCACCTGGTGCGTCCGGTGATTACCACGCCGCAAGCCGCAGTGGAAGCCTTGCACTCCCTGGTGCGCCTGCTGGCTGTCCGTGACCAGCGCGGCGAGACCTTGCCACGTATCGTCATCTGCATCGACGAACTCGCCGATCTGGTGATGAGCGGCGACGGGGTGAGTGCTCCATTGGAACGCCTGGTGCAGCGTGGGCGTGAAGCCGGACTGCACTTGATCGCGGCGACACAGCGCCCTTCGGCGGCCATCCTGTCGGGCATCGTGCGCGCCAACTTCCCGCTGCGGGTCGTGGGCAAGGTCGTCAGCGCCGAGGATGCGCGCATCGCTGCCGGGCGCGGGGGCACCGGCGCGGAACGCTTACAAGGCCGGGGTGACTTTCTGGCGGTGTCTGGTGAGCAGGTTACCCGCTTCCAGGCTGCGTACAGTACAACGCAAGACTTGCCTGGCAATGGGCATACCCCCCAGGCTGCACCGTTGGCCTTGCCTGAACCTGAAGTAGCAGCGGAAGAAGCGCCGGCCTCTAGCGACGACGATGTGGCGCAGTTAGCCGCACGGTTGCAGTCCTGGTGGGCACAGCACGGCGGCGAGTGGGGCAGCAAGAGCAAAGCTCTGCACTATCTCTTTGGTGACGACGTATCCGCTGGGGGCTGGCACTGGCAGATGACCCAGGCGGCCATTGACCGCCTCAATGCTTCTTCTTCGGAAGATTCTACGGCCCTTACCTGTGCAAACCGGGGCAATGGAGCGTAGAAATCCGGGAAGAAGAAGATTCTCATACATAGGGAGAGGGACAATGCGCATTCGAGACAACGGCTATGTCTATTACGAGGAACGGCCACGCTTGGGACAACGCCTGGGACGGTTCGTGGCCCTGGTCGGCGTGGTGTTTGCAGTGGTCGCGGCAGTGGTGGTCGTGCAACGGCTCAGCGACGATACGCTGGCGCTGATCATTGGGTTGCTATTGGCGGGTGTGCCGCTGTTGGTGATCATCGGGCTGCTGATCTTTGTGTTGGCCCGGCGTGGACAGCGTCAGCCACCGCCCCAACAGATGACGATCCCGCCAATCATTATGCAGCTTCCGCAGCAACCACAGCAACCGGCGCTGCCAGACTATGGCTTGCCGTGGGAGGAGACGATGCAGCGGACAGGGGTGCGGCAGTGGGAGGTCATTGGGGAGGAGTAATTAGGACTTGACGCTTAACCAAGTCTCTGAATGCTCGATCTTCAAAACAGAGCTGAGTCTACTGAAAAAACTAAGATTTTCACCACGGAGACACAGAGGGCACGGAGTTTTATTTAACTGCATTTTGATAAAATTGATATTGCTAACCGGAAAATCAATTTCATTCAAGATAAAAATAA
>DAOUAY010000028.1:0-3489 GCA_034432995.1 Anaerolineae bacterium
CTGGCGCACAACAAGACGCTTGGCGCGCAGCTTTACGCGGAGTTCCGCGAGCTGTTCCCTCAGAACGCCGTCGAGTACTTCGTCTCCTACTACGACTACTACCAGCCCGAAGCCTACGTCCCGCAGCACGATCTCTACATCGAGAAGGACGCCGACATCAACGACGAGATTGATCGGCTGAGATTGGCGGCGACGGCGGCGGTGCTCACGCGGCGCGATGTGGTCGTCGTGGCGTCAGTCTCGGCGATCTACGCGCTCGGCAATCCGGCGGAGTGGGGGCGCGTCATCCTGCCGCTCAACGTGGGGCAGTCGATTCGCCGCGAGACGGTGATGCGCCACCTGGTCAACATCTACTACACCCGCAACGACCTCGAATTCAAACGCGGCACCTTCCGCGCGCGCGGCGACGTCCTCGAAATCCGCCCGGCGTACACCGAGACGGCTTTCCGCGTGTCCTTCTGGGGCGACGAGGTCGAGCGCATCACCGAGGTCGATCCGTTGACCGGCGAGGTGCTGGAATCTCCGGCGGAGATCAAAATCTTCCCCGCGAAGCACTACGTCACGTCAGAGGAGCGCACGAAGCAGGCGATTGTCGATATCGAGAATGAACTGGAGGCGCGCCTGGAGGAGTTCAACGCGCAGGGGAAGCTGTTGGAAGCGCAGCGCCTCGAGCAGCGCACGCGCTACGATCTGGAGATGATCCGCGAGATCGGCTACTGTTCCGGCATCGAAAACTATTCGCGTCACATGGACCAGCGCGCGCAGGGCGAGCCGCCGTGGACGCTCCTCGACTACTTCCCCGCCGACTTCCTGCTCATCGCGGACGAGTCGCACATGTCGGTGCCGCAGGTGCGCGGGATGTTCTTCGGGGATCGCAACCGCAAGCAGACGTTGGTGGATTACGGCTTCCGCCTGCCGTCGGCGCTCGACAACCGCCCGCTCACCTTCGACGAGTTCAATGAGCGGCTGAACCAGGTCATCTACACCACCGCCACCCCCGCCGACTACGAGTTGGCGCTGGCCGAGCAGGTGGTGGAACAGGTCATCCGCCCCACCGGCATTCTCGATCCTGAAATCGTCGTGCTGCCGACGAAGGGCCAGGTGGACGATCTCGTGGGCCGCATCCGCGCGCGGGTGGAGCAGGGACAGCGCGTGCTCGTCACCACGCTGACCAAGAAGATGTCCGAAGACCTCGCCGACTACCTGCGCGAACTCAACGTCAAAGTCACCTACCTGCACAGCGAAGTGCAGACGATCGAGCGCGTGGAGATTCTGCGCGACCTGCGCCTGGGCCAGTACGACGTGCTGGTGGGCATCAACCTGCTGCGTGAGGGCCTCGACTTGCCGGAGGTAAGCCTCGTGGCGATCCTCGACGCGGACAAGCAGGGCTTCCTGCGCAGCGCCACGGCCCTCATCCAGACGATGGGCCGCGCCGCCCGCCACACCGAGGGCACGGTCATCATGTACGCCGACATGATGACCGACGCGATGCGCGAGGCTATCGACGAGACGAACGCCCGTCGCGCGAAGCAAAAGGCGTACAACGAAGAGCATGGCATCGTCCCGCAGACGATCATCAAGGAAGTTCACGACCTCACCGAACGTGTTCGCATCGCCACTCAGAAAGAGGACGAGCGCGCGCTCAAGCCGGAGGAACTGGAACCCGCCACGCTGGAGAAGCTCATCCGCGAGCTGGAGAAGGAGATGAAGACCGCCGCCGAGAACTGGGAGTTCGAGAAGGCCGCCGCTTTGCGCGATCAGATCTTCGAGATGCGGGGTGTTTTGGAGACAAAGTCGCCGTTGTGGAAGAGGGATAAGAGTAAAGAGTGAAGAGTAAAGAGTGAAGAGTGAAGAGTGAAGAGTGAAGAGTGAAGAGTAAAGGGTAAAGAGTGAAGTAGTGAAGTAGTGAAGTAGTGAAGAGTGTAACTGAACCTAAGGTAGAGCGCCGGGGATGAGAATTGTAACCGCGAATCACGCGAATTTTGCTAATTTTGTACTGAGCAGAAGCATATTGCAATTTTTGTACACGGATGAACACGGAAAACACGGATTTCTTTAAGAGAAAAATCCGTAGAATCCGTGAAATCCGTGTACAATTCTTCGATTCGTGATTGCAAGATCATCTTGACTACTACAGAATTTTGCTAATTTTAAGAAGATTCGGCGAATACAGACATTCGCGTAGATTTGCGAGATTAGAGGTTTATTTTCAGAGGGTAAAGAGGTAAGGGGTAGGGAGCATGGAGTATGGGATGAGGTCGGTGGCGTTTCGACCGTTGGCGCTGGGGAAGGTGCGGCCGCTGGGGTGGCTGGAACGGCAGTTGCGGATTCAGGCGGAGGGAATCAGCGGGCATTTGGATGAGTTCTGGCCTGATGTCAAGGACAGCCGCTGGTTCGGCGGCGATACGGAGGCGTGGGAACGCGCGCCGTATTGGCTGGATGGCCTGATCCCGCTGGCGTTCGTACTGGACGATGCCACGCTCAAGGCCAAAGTCATGCGCTACGTGGATTACATCATCACACACCAGCACGAGGACGGTTGGCTCGGCCCGCGTGAAATGATTGTCGCCGCCGGTCGGCCACAGGACGCGCACTACGATCTCTGGGCGCAACTGCTGGCGATGAAGGTGCTCGCGCAGTACCACGACGCCACGGGCGACGAACGCGCGGTCGAGGCGGTGGAGAAGTGCCTGCGCCGCCTCGACCGGCACATCGATCTCGCGCCGCTGTTCAACTGGGGGCAGTTCCGTTGGTTCGAGGGGCTGATTGCGATTTTCTGGCTCTACGAGAAAACCGGCGGTGGCACGGTCGGAGACCGGCCACAGCAGCAGACCGGCGAGTCGTGGCTGCTCGACCTTGCCGTCAAGCTGCACGCGCAGGGTTTCGATTGGCGCAGCTTCTTCGCGCGCTGGCCGATCACCGAACCGACGCCGAAGCATCGCTGGAACTATATGGGGCATGTCGTCAACAACGCGATGGCGATCAAGGCGCACGGGCTGTGGCAGCGCCTTACCGGCGATGCGGGCGACCGCGCCGCCGTGTACGATATGATCGAGAAACTGGATCGCTATCACGGCATGGTCACGGGCGTTTTCACCGGCGACGAGTGCCTGGCGGGCAAGCAGCCCACCCACGGGACGGAACTGTGCGCCGTCGTCGAATACGCCTACTCGCTGGAAGTGCTGCTCTCCGTGCTTGGCGATCCGGCCTTCGGCGACCGCCTGGAGAAAATCGTCTTCAATGCGCTGCCGGCGACGTTCTCGCCGGATATGTGGGCGCACCAGTACGACCAGCAGGTGAACCAGGTGGAGTGCAGCGTCGTCGAGAATCGTATCTGGAATACCAACGGCCCGGCGTCCAACATCTTCGGCGTGGAGCCGAACTACGGCTGCTGCACCGCGAATCTCAGCCAGGGTTGGCCGAAATTCGCCGCCAACTTGTGGATGCAGTCGGCCGATGGCGGGCTTGCTGCTGTCGCCTACGCGCCGA
>DAOUAY010000029.1:0-8148 GCA_034432995.1 Anaerolineae bacterium
CGGGTCTGCAACACGTGGCGACATTGCCCGTGGAAGGCGTCGGCTGCATGTTGCAGAACTTCGAGGCGCATTGGCACGATACCGGGCGCCGCGAGCGGCTGCTGGAAGTGCTGCGTTGGCTGGAATGCGAGCCTTCTCTGCGCGGGGCGACCGGGCATCTGCTGGCGATTGCGCGGAAGTAAAAAACTGTAGCGCGGACGAGACAGAAAACCTTAACCGCGAATCACGCGAATCTTCGCCAATTTTCAAGAGGATTTGCGTAGATTCGCGAGATTAGCGGTTTGTTTTTTGGAGGAGGCGGTATGCGCGGATATGGAATGCTTTGCATAGGTTTGTTATTCGTCGGAGTGGCGGCGTGTACGGGGGCGAAGCCAACGCCGTTCAGCGTCTCTACGCCTGGGGGGACGTGGGACTTGGTCTGGTCTGACGAGTTCGACTATGAAGGGTTGCCCGATCCCGAAAAGTGGAGCTACGAAGTTGGCTTTATCCGCAACAACGAGCTGCAGTACTACACTGAGAAGCGCGCGGAGAACGCCCGCGTGGAAAATGGCACGCTCATCATCGAAGCGCGCAAGGACGGCGATGCCGTGCCCGGCGCGGACCGCGGCTACACCTCCGCCAGCCTGCACACCAAAGACACCGCCACGTGGACCTACGGGCGCATTGAGGCGCTGGCGAAGCTGCCGCAGGGCGTGGGCACATGGCCGGCGATCTGGATGCTTGGCGCGAACATCGACGAGGTGGGCTGGCCTAAATGCGGCGAGATCGACATCATGGAGCACGTAGGCTTCGAGCCGAGTAAGCTCTACGGCACCGTTCACACGCAGGCTTATAATCACATGAAGGGGACTGCCAGAGGCGGTAGCCTCTCGATGCCCGATCCTTACGCAGATTTTCACGTCTACGCTGTTGAGTGGTTCGAGGATCACATCGACTTTTTCATCGATGACCGCAAGTACTTCACCTTCAAGAACGAAAACACCGGCGTGGACGCCTGGCCTTACGATGCGCCGCACTACCTCATCCTCAACCTGGCGATCGGCGGCGCGTGGGGCGGGCAGAAGGGCGTGGATGACAGCATCTTCCCGCAACCGTTTGTCATTGACTACGTAAGGGTCTTCAAACTCAAGGAGTAGCCCATGACGACCCTCTCCCAGCAACGCTTCGGCGCACACGCCCAAAACTACGTCACCAGCCAAACGCACGCCAAAGGCGCGGATCTGGATCGCCTGCTCGAAATCGCGCAGCCGCGACCGTACTGGCACGTCCTTGACGTGGCGACGGGTGGGGGGCACACGGCGCTGAAGTTCGCGCCGCACGTCGCGCGCGTCGTCGCCAGCGACCTCACACCGCAGATGCTCAAGGCGGCGGAGGCGCATATCACCGGCAAGGGCGTGCGCAACGTCGAGTTCAAGGAGGCGCGCGCGGAAAGTCTGCCCTTCGATAGTAATAGCTTCGACCTCGTGACATGCCGCATCGCGCCGCATCACTTCGATGACGTGGCGCAGTTCGTCAAGGAAGCCGCGCGCGTGGTGCGGCCCGGCGGATTGGTGCTCATCCAGGATCAGCAGATGCCGGAAGACCCGGTGATCGCCGGTTACGTGGAGGCGTTCGAGAAGCTGCGCGATCCGAGTCACAATCACGCGCTCACCGAGACCGAGTGGCGCGCGGCGTTCGAGGATGCCGGACTGACGCTGGAACACGTCGAGAGCCTCGCCAAATCCCACGGCTTCGAGGAATGGACGACGACCCAAAGCGTTCTGCCGAGTACGAAAGCCTGTCTGGAGGCGTTGATCGCTGCCGCGCCGCCGGCTGCCGTCGAATGGCTACAACCGCGTGACTTCGGGACACCGGAGGCGACGTTCGTGAATGTCCACATCATCCTGGCGGGGCGAAAGCGTGAATGAGCGAATTAGCGAATGAGCGAATCGGCGATCGAGCGAAGCTGTGGAGGCGTCTCTATTGAATCGAAGAATCGTACACGGATTTCACGGATTCTAAGGATTTTTTTCCAAAGAAATCCGTGTTTTCCGTGTTCATCCGTGTACCAAAAAAGCAATATGCTGCTGCCTAGCACATATTCGTGAAGATTGGTGAAGATTCGTGGTTTAGTTTGAAAATCGCGGGGTTGAGGCGGTGAAAGAGCGAAGGGTGGATGAACGAAGCGGCGAATGAGCGCACAGCGAGTGAGCGCGTCGCCTGGTGGCGGCGGGGCTTCTGGGCGGTTTTTGAGCTGCTCAAGGAGACGGCTTTGGCCTGGCAGCGTGATAAGGCGTCGCGATTGGCGGCGGCGCTGTCGTACTACGCGATTTTTTCGCTCACGCCGTTGCTGATTATCATTATTGCTATCCTCGGGCTGGTGTTTGGCGAGCGCGCCGCGCAGGCCGAAATCGCCCACCAAATTGAGGGCGTCGTTGGGCTGGAAGCCGCCGTGATGATCGAGACGATGCTCGCCAATTTCGGCAATCCGGCTTCGGGCATTCTCACCTCGTTTGTCGGTTTGATAACGTTGTTGTACGGCGCAACCGGGTTGTTCAATCACGTCCAGGGAACGCTCGACACGATCTGGCGCGCGCCGCCCAGGTCGGGCAACGGGGTGGCGCATTTCTTCAAACAGCGCGCCCTGCATATTGCGATGGTTTTCGGGGTGGGGGCATTGCTGTTGCTGTCGTTGTTCGCGGAACTCATCATCACGGCGGTGACGGAATATCTCAAGCTGGAGACGTTGCCGCAGATGCGCAATTTCCTCGTCTCCCTGGCGATGCTGACGGTGCTGTTTACTGTCATCTACAAAATCCTGCCCCAGGTCAAGATCGCGTGGCGTGACGTGCTCATCGGCGCGGCGGTGACGTCGCTGCTGTTCAACGTAGGACGTATCCTCATCAATGCGTATATGCGTTGGAGCAACATCGGTTCCATTTTCGGCGCGGCCGGATCGCTGGCGGTGTTGCTGGTCTGGATTTACTACTCGGCGCAGATTTTCCTGCTCGGCGCGGAATTCACCCACGTTTACGCGCTGAAATTCGGCTCGCTGCGCCAACCGGCGACGCTTCCTGGTGCAGAAGACGTTGTCCCGCCTGTTGCGGCAACGCGCGCTGAAGATGTCGCCGTGCCGCCGCCTTTGTTGGTGGACGATGAACTCCCGGCCTTGCCGGATGCTGGCGCGCCCACGCCGGCTGCCGGGCCAAAGCGTCGCGCCTGGCCCAAGAAGGCGCTGGCGGTGACGACGGTGGTAGGCACGGTTGCGGCCTCAGTATTTGGCGTGAGTTGGCTGCATCGAAAGCGCAAGGAAAAACTGGGTTCGTAAGATGTACGTCGCCACCGTCACGGACATCGCTGGCGACACTGTGACCTTCGATATGAACCACCCCCTGGCCGGCGTCATGCTGAACTTCGACGTCGCCGTTGTGGATGTGAAAGAGGCCACGCCGGAGGAATTGGCGCACGGGCACGTCCACGCGCATGGGGGGCATGGGCATTAAAGGGGCAAAATGCCGGAACACCGAGAGATCAACTGATGCTATAATAGGAATACAGTATGGCCTATAATACTTTACGGCCCGATCATGTTTGGAACTGAGCATTAGGAGGAGACGATGACACTCACCGAGATTATCCGCGATATTCATGCTTGCGAAGAAGATCTGTTGATGTTCGAACGCAAATATGGGGTGTTGACCGAGACTTTCTATGCCGCGTACCAACAGGGTGAGGAGCCAGAGGACGATGCCTGGGTTTTGGATTGGAGCGAATGGGCCGCCACTTACAAGATTTTGCATGAACGGCAACAACAGTATAACCAGATGATTCAGGAGGCGTTGCGACAATCACCTCTGCCAGACCTGTCGGCTCTGATTGGGCGGATGGTGCGCCGTGAACCCCTTACAGTCGCTTCGTGACTATGAGCAGTTTATTTACACACTGCAACAACGCCACTCTGGTATACAGCGCACAACATTGACTGTCTTTTGTCGCGGCGCAGGTGTTGCGCGCCTTGCGGGAGAAGTGGAAATTGGCAATTATCGCCTGGTGGTGCGCGAAAAAGTGTCTTTTGCCGGTCACAGCGGCAAAATCATTCGACGCATCCACACCATAAGCATATTGCCCCCGACATCAAGCATCATCGTATACCCGCGCCGGGGCTTTCGTTTACCGAACCCAATCTGCCGTTTCTGATCCGTGAGGTTGAAACGCTTATGTGTGGCAACGTAACGGGATGATAACCAGTGCAAAGTTTGCCCAATTACCCCATTGTCGAGATCGTACAGAAAGCCGCGACGTTCATCTTGACGATTCGTGCCGTGGGTATCTCCGAGCAGGAATGTCACCGTGAGGCTTGGAGTGGTTTGTCACTTCCTTGTGGTGGCGCGCCGGATTCCGGCGCGCCGCTGATTTTTGTCCCCGACCCCGCCCCAGGATTAGCCAACATTCAGGTTCGGATCGATTCTAGGGGGGATATCCACGCACTCTCCCCAAATGAAATGCACCTACTGTTTATCTAAGGTTTGACTTTTGTGATGCGATAGTATAGTATGAAGTTGTTCTTAATCATCTGCGACTGCACATGCAGTTGTCCGACTTGGAGGTTATTATGGGGATCAAATATGATTCTAAGCGGGAATCTTTGGCGGAAATTATAAAAAAAGCAACTTTGAATGCAACCTACGTTATCCCGGATTTACAACGTCCCTATGTTTGGACTCCTCGGCAGGTTACTATGCTCATTGATTCTTTATTCCGTGGCTGGCCATTTGGTTCGCTCTTGCTTTGGGAAGTTAAACCTGATTGTTTTCATGAAAATGAAGGTATCCCTCATCGGCCATTTTGGCAGATTGTTGATCGAACAGGAAATGGCCAGGGTGCTACGACCTCAGCACTTGGTCAGCCTGCTACATATCAAATGGTTCTCGATGGACAACAGCGAGTTCAAAGCTTGATTCTTGCGTTAGGTTGTGACCAATGGGGCTTTCAACTCTATGATGCAGATTGGGCGTTAGATTTACAGGACCGTCGCGTAAAGCCGAGCGATCATTGGTCAAAGGCGTCTATCTGTGTTGATCTACAAAAATTCATAATGGAATTGGGTTTGAAGGATGGTGTAGTTCGAAGGATTGAAGTAGGGAAAATCCTTGAATGGGTGATTCTTGATAGGGCTTCTGGTCAATCTACAGGGGTACGACCTGCTAATTATGTTTACCCATTAATGGTAGCTAAAGACCACCCGGGACGATTTATTAGATTGTCTCGTTTTTGGGACCTTGTCCAGAAAGATTTGTCGGAGCGCGAATATAAAAAACTTTTGGAGCCTATGTTGAGAGAGCATGGTGTGGAAGATGCTGGACAGCTCGACCAAATACTAGAACCATTAGCTGAATTTATGAAGGTTGTCGAAAATGTGAAGATGAATAGCTTTGTTCACACTTTGCAGATTGAATCTTTTGAAGTGACGCCACAATGGAGTCGGGATGATTACAGCGATGCCATTGTCAATATTTTCACACGTCTTAATACGGCTGGTCGGACATTGAGTAGAGAAGAAATTACATTAGCTTGGTTAAAAGTAGGTTGGGTTCCAACCCAAACAGATGGTAAAGCAGCGGGACAGTGTTTAGAGGAGCTCAAGTCTGCTTTTGGCGATCGTGGATTTAGTTTGGAAACTGATGAGATTGTTCGGTTGATTTCCTTTATTTGGGCGGTAGAACATCGTGATGGAAATTTGTTAGATTCAAAAGATTTATTGAAGGGTGAAATTGTGCGATCTATGGCAACTTCGCTCGCTTCGATCTGGAAGCGATTAAAGTTGGGACTTGAACGTGGTGCAGACCTCATCAAAGAAAGAGATTTGCCTGAAAATCAAGGATCTTTCAATGCTATAATTGTTTTCCTGACATGGTATTGGTTAATATTAGATCGTCTGGGAACACTCTCTAGTTCTTTATCAGTTGTTGATCGAGATGGCCTGGAGAAAAGAACAGATCTGCGTGCGGCTCAATTTTTGGACCGTTGGGTGTTTGGTTCTCAGTGGGCAAATGTATGGGGAGATGGCGCTGTATTAAATTTTCAAAACTTTGCAGCCGATTTGAGTGTCTTTTATATGAAGTTGAAGGAATGTAGTGCGGATACTCTGGTTGCAGCAATAGATAATAGTATTGGCCAGTTAATGGAGCGAGTTTTGGCCAAAGCTAGCGAGCAAATTAATAATACTGTGGTCAAGGATAGACGGCGTGTTCATATTTATTACTCGTTGTTGTGGGTGTGGCATCGGCTTGATGATACACGTTGGAAGTACTCTTCTGTTCCTATGCGGACTGGAAGAAGGCGTGTAGGAAGATTGGAAGTTGACCACACAGTTGCAGATGCTTGGTGGGAACGACTTGTCAATCAAGAGATTGAGACAAAATTGATTGATTTTGACGGCACCGAAGAAGAAAGATCTTTGGTCGCTCCTGATGGTTTTGAATCAAAACTCGAAGCATTAGCATTTGTTAATCTGATGGGTAACTGTTCTCTACTAGACAAATCTTTCAATATCTCCAAAAGCGACAAGCCAATGTGGGAATTCTTGAAAGAAGTACATGAGTTCAAAGAGGCTAAAATCCAACGTCGGGAATGGGAGCAAGCTCTTGTCTTGTCTGAAACGGTGACGTCACCGGAGAGAGCGAGTTTGGCAGATATAAAAGATGCGATTCAGAGTAGAGATGCTATGATCAGAAAAGACTTGGTTGACTTTATTGCCGGTAGCAAATACCGTGTGGATGTTTGCTCAACACGGTAGGTGAAAGCTACTCAAGGTTTAGGCCGCTCCAGAAAAATAAATCGTCCAAAAATCCGTCGTTTTCCGAGTAAATCACGCCAAGTTTGGAAGGTTTTGAATCTTGGAACGGCCTTATCAGAAAATCCTGCCCAAATTCCACGGCTCAGAGGCGAAGCTTAAAGGCTCAGCGGCGAAGCTTAAAGAACCCCTCACTGTTGTGCATGAGTTCTGCAAAACTTACGGGTATACGCGCAGCCTTGCCAAGATTGAGCAGATGTTGCAGAAGGATGTGCCAGTTTCGCGTGATTGGATGATCGAGATAATGAGGGTTTCTTCCGAGATTTGTGAGTGAAATTCTGTGACTGATGCTATAATAGAGTTGTACTGAGGCATAGTTAGCTTTGGAGGAGGCAATGATGACAGACATCGGCAGCCAGGAAAACGTTGGTGTCGTGCGCACCGAGCGAGGGCTGGTTATTGCTGGCACGCGCGTGACGTTGTATTTACTGGTAGATTATGTCCTGGCTCAGTGGCCTGCGCATTTAATCGCTGAAGAATTGCGCCTATCTCCGGCGCAAGTTGAAGCTGCTTTGGCCTATATCCAGGAGAACAAAGCCGTGGTGCTGGCCGAATACGTGCAGGTTTTGCAGCAAAATGAAGAATTGCGTCGCTATTACGCTGAACGACAACGCGCGTTGCGCGCGCGCATCCAATCCTTACCTGAGACGCCACAACGTCGCCGCTTCCATGAACTGCAACAGCAAAACCGGCTACAGTATGGCTTATGATTACGCTACTGGCCGATCATGACACGCAGGGTCAAGCAGAATGGCTATTCACTGGACTGATTCAAATGGGGTGGACAGAGCTATTGGAGCTGAAGCTGACCACCTTTGCTGAACAGGGGTTGTCTGAAGATCTCAGCGATGCCGTTATCTGGCGGCATTGTCAAGAGCATCAGCTGATTTTGTTGACAGCGAATCGCTCTATGCATGAGCCTGAATCATTGGAAGCGACGTTACGTGAGGCTGATGTGCCGGATGCGTTGCCGGTCATTACGTTGGCCGATCCACAGCGTGTGCGATCTGATGTGCTATATCGCCGTCGCTGTGTTCTACGATTAGCAGAGATCTTGTTTGACTTGGACATTTATCGAGGTAGCCAACGTTTGTTTATTCCATAACTGTGTTTTGGCGGGGAAGTAACAAAAAAACCTGACAGGTTTTCTGAAAACCTGTCAGGTTTTTTTGTCGTTTACACCAGTCTTATGCGAGATCGAACCGATCCAGGTTCATCACCTTGTTCCACGCCGCGACAAAGTCGTGGACGAGCTTCTCCTGCCCGTCCGCGCAGCCGTAGACTTCCGCCAACGCCCGCAGTTGGGAGTTGGAGCC
>DAOUAY010000030.1:0-9801 GCA_034432995.1 Anaerolineae bacterium
GAATACGTCAATCTCTCCAACATCCGAATAGTAGTATCATTCCTGATTTAGTTGTACGTGCTGCAAGAATCCGTAGATTTCTTGGCTAGGAAGCAAACTCCCATGGTTGAAAATGAAGGCTAACAGACGGCGCGCGCGGATGCAAGCATCCGTATGATGAGCGCCGCGAGGGTCCGCCGGGGTCCCCGAAGAGTGTGGGATGCATATAGAGAAGCAACAGGGACTTGGGAGACCCCAAGCCGCCCCTGAGCCGGTACATGGGCGTAGTCCCCTATCGGCAGACAGGAAGGCCGAACGAAACCAGGAGTAGGGAAACTGAAGGGGCTTGGGGAGTCAGACCATCCCCAAAGGGGCGGGCAAAGTACGCCCCTTGGGGATACCGGTCATCGAGGATAAGCTGCTACAACTAGCGGTCACGCGGATACTAGAAGCCATCTACGAGCAAGACTTTCTCCGCTGTAGTTATGGGTATCGACCCAATATCGGCGCACTGGACGCAGTTGACAAACTGACCATCAAGCTGCAATTTGGGCCGTACAACTTCGTCGTAGAAGCGGACATCAAGAGTTATTTCGACACCCTCGACCACCGCCAAGACGCTGAGATATGGCTATGACCATTTACGGCAAGAGCGAGATAACCAACATCCCCGGTCATATATTACGGTAAATAGCGAGGGAAATAAGTGAAGACTGAACGCAATATTGGAGAAGAAATCCTCGAAGGGATTCGAGAGATCAAAGCACACAAGGCTGGCACAAAAACCTTGCGTACTAACACGTTGCAAGAGCCTTCCGCGCCGCAAGTCATCCGCGCGAAATTGCAGTTGTCGCAAGCGGCTTTTGCGGGGTTAATGGGCGTGAGTCTGCGCACAGTGCAAGATTGGGAACAGGGACGGCGCAAGCCTAATGGGCCAGCCTTAGCCTTATTGCGGATCGCAGAACAGAAGCCGGATGTGTTTACACAGATTGCATAGCAAGCCTTGCCAAAATCGTGTGCAGTCGGTGGGGTCTGCTATTGTAACATTGTGGTGGGCCGCGCCCAACATCGCTTCCTAAGAAACAATCGTCCCCTCCGTGTCGGCGAGAATGAGGTCGAGTTTAGCGGCCTTCTGTTTGAGGTACGCGAGCTCGCGGTCACGGAGCCGTGCTTCTTCCTCCTGGGCGGTGGTGTGCTCATAAGGGACTTTGTCCTTGAGCATCTTGTAGACGAGGCGCGCAAGCTTGTGGGCTGATTCTTGCTGTGCGAGCCCGGTTTGTGCGCGAGTGCGGGCAACGCCGGTTGGTCACTGCCCCAGTCGGGGCGGATGGCGCTGTAGGCGCGTTCGATTGCGGCATCGCAGGCGGTGAGTTGCTGGGTATAGAAGTCAAAGAGGGCCAGCGATTGTTGCAGTACAAAGAGGTGCTCTTCGCGCCAGGTGCCGGTGAGGGCCAGGGCGATCTCATCTTCATCCTTGTGACAGCGCAAGTTGCGGAGGGCAGCGAGGACGTGGGGATCGCGTTCGCCGGCGACGATGGCGCGGATGATATTCAGGCCGGTCTCGCCGGTGACATCGCTGAGCACTTGCGAAAGCTGGAGATTCATCTGCAGCAAGGCTTTCTGCATGTGCAGAATGTGGGGACTGCGGTGCTGGATGAGTTGCGCGCGGTGGCGCAGCAGGGTGCGCAGGGCGATCAAATCGGCGTCGGGACGGAAGGAGTCGGTGAGCAAGCCGTAACTATGCAGCGTCTGAATCCACTGCGCGTCGTTGACATCGGATTTGCGGCCCGGCATACGCTTGGTAGTGGCGGAATTGATGAGACAACAGTGCAGGTCGTGCTGCTCTAACAGTTCTTGGAAGGGAAAAAAGAAGAAATGCAAACGTATCATGATCTTGCCTATGTAACCAATGGGCGTTCTCATCAAAAACTCGATCTTTTTATCCCAGATGTAGGTAAAAAATGGCCCCTCATCATTTGGGTTCATGGAGGTGGCTTTTGCAGAGGAAGCAAAAAAGATCACGTTCCACTTGCGTATCTTGAGCGCGGTTTTGCCGTGGCCAGTCTCAATTATCGACTCAGTCAACATGCCCTCTTTCCAGCTCAGATTGAAGATGTCAAAGCGGCTGTACGTTGGTTACGCGCGAATGCCAAGAAATATCGTCTCGATCCCCACCGCTTTGGGGCTTGGGGGGAATCTGCCGGTGGTCACTTGGTTGCCATGCTGGGTTTGATAGGAAACACAAACACTTTTGACGTGGGTGAGCACTTGGAGATTTCCAGTCAGGTGCAAGCAGTAGCTGATCATTTTGGCCCGACCGATTTTCTACAGATGGATACACAACGGCTGCCGGGAGGAATGGTTCATGATCCTCCCGATTCGCCCGAGTCAAAATTGGTGGGCGGAGCCATCCAAATGCATAAAGATCGCGTAGCTAGAGCGAACCCAATCACTTATGTGACCAGGGATGCGCCGCCGTTTTTGATTGTGCATGGCGACCGTGACCCGCTGGTGCCCTACCAACAAAGTGTTATCTTGTATGATGCCTTAGTTGCGCATGGTGTCCCCGTCTCTTTTTATACAGTCATCGGTGAAGGGCATGGTAATTTCAAAGACCCAAAGGTAGCTGAAATTACGCTAAAATTCTTTGAACAGCACTTGAAGTCTGTCCATTGAAATGAGAGCGCAGCCCAACCCTCGCTGCTGGCGACGCCGCTTCGCGGCCTTGTATCGCGGCGCGATTTGGTTATGTGCGCCGACTTTGAACTGACGGTCTCGACGGATAACTCGCGCCACGCCCAAAATCTTGGGGTCGGGCAAAATGCGTCAATGGTACGTTCACTCACCGCGCCGTTACGGCGGCGATAAGAAAGTATTAATTGACGATCTTGCCATACTGGCTCTTGTACTATTTTTAGGTGAGGTCCCGGTTCATCTGTTTGAAACCAGCTTGCCGCATCCAAGCGCAAACGTTGATGGAGAGTTGGTATGTTCATAATGATCCTCAGCAGGGGATGGTTCAATACCGGTGGTCTTTGTCCACTCACTGGCCGGAAACACACAACAATGGTCTGCCCAACTACAATCCCACGCCGGCATTGGAACGTTACGATGGGTCAAGGTTATCGGTCATTACATCGATGCACACGATTGTGTATACTTTTGTTGGAAACCGTATTGCCAATTCCTCTGCAATCGGGTGCTAATTTTACGTTGAGTTTTTCTGGTTTTTGCGCTAAAGCGAAGCAGGTTTGTAATTTGGCGGCGTTGTTGCAAACTTAATGGCGTTGCACACAAAACTTCTAGACTTTGGAAGGTAAAATAATTTATCCTACCCCCCGGCGAAGACAACTATGCAACCCAGGCATTCTATAGTACAATAGGATATGCCCGACAGGAAATCGTTTTGGGTAAAACAATCAACCGCGACGTCGAACGGTAATGCCGATGACGTTCCATCATAACCGGAGCAAAGAGAGCCAGTCTATGCACTTGCCAGACATCTTTTCGAACCGTCAATTCAAAAATGCAGCGATTGCTGGTGTAGCGTTTATCCTGATCTTGCTGATCGTCAACATCCTTCTCATCGGCGGAGATGCATTTGTCTAACGTTCAACAGCATTCCAAATGCGCCGTTGGCGATTATCGTCACCATTGCCGCAGCCTCTGTCTGGCGACAAATAAGCGCAGAAGATCAACGCCGTCGCCTCTGGAGCGGGCTTGCAATTGGATGGGCTTTGTGGGCTTTAGCCGAGACGATATGGTCACTCTCTTCGATTTTCGGCCAGGAGGTCCCCTATCCTTCTCTGGCCGATCTGTTCTGGGCCGTTGGCTATATTCCCATGTCGATTGGGCTGCTCAGCGCCACCAGCACAACGCCCACCAAACTGACCACAGCGCAAAAGCTGATGCTCTGGGGCGTCTCTGCGGTCGCAGTGCTGCTCGCATCCGTCTTCGTTTTCACACCCATCATTCAGGAGTTTGACCCGCAAGAACTGGTCGTGAGCGCCCTAAATCTCATCTATCCTCTAGGCGACCTTTTCGTGATGGGCATCGTATGGCGGCTGTTCTTCGTCTACGAGAAAGGGGATTATGGATTCAGTTGGCGATTATTGATTGTCGGTTTCATCGTGATGACATTTTCGGACCTGGTTTTCACGTATGCCACCTGGCAGGATTTATATTATCCAGATATGAAGGCAACTGTACTCAGTCGTTTCGTTATCGATTTTACCTATACACTCTCTTATCTGTTATGTTTCCTCGGCATCTACGCGCTACACATCCTGCTGCGCGAACAGCGTCCTGTCAAACCAAGCGTCCAGCCGAAGACGCCGCCGCTGTACGGCCACATCATGATCTATCTCACAGGCAACAATACAGTGGTAACGACAAGCCTCAATTTCGGCCGCTTTTTTGGCGCAAATGTCGAACAGGGCAAAACACTCGCTGAAGTCCTGACAATTTCCCAACAAGATGAGCGCATCATTTTAGAAAAACTTCAGACCGAGGGAAAGGTAACCGATCTGCCGATCCAAGTGCAAGACTATGACGGCGTGTTGCATACAATCAAACTCAACGGCGTGCCGACCCACAATCCCCAGAGAGAATACTCTGGAGCCAACATTCTACTGCGTATTCCGGTTGCAGACCACCTGTTCGACCAGGCGTTGAGCCAGTATAACAGATCCATGGCCAGGCATGTGCTCCTTCAAAGCGAAAGCGATTATGATGCCGAAGTAAAAACATTCCTTGTGGCATACTTTCTGCCATATATCAAGGTGCTGCTCGAATTGGTTTCCCATGAGGGCGGGAAGCCAATGGCCCAGTCGCTTCTGGATGAATTGCTCGAAACATCAACGCGGCACAACTGGCCCATGCAGTTCAATCTCCAGACGGTACTGGAGAGCGACTATCCTTTGCGCATCTTGCAGGAAGCTTTACCGGCCCTGTTTGAAACAGCGAAACAGTTTGCGTCCAGGGCAACGGATCCACAAGCCGTTGAAGCGGCCATGCAAACACTGAACGTGCAATTTGGCGAGGCCGTTCAGCAGGAAGTTGGCCGCTACTGCAAAGCAGAAAACGGCGTAAGATTCGCAGATAGCCGCGACGGCTAAAGAGTGCAGAGCGTATTGTCCCCCAAGAGATGATTCCCCCATCCATTCGGAAGGACAATCACCTATGGCAAAACGTGACTGGTATTGCGAAGACGTGCTTTCGGGCAAAATCGAAATCCAAAAGGTTTGGGAAGACGAGCGTGTGTTGGCTTTTCACCATCCTCGACCGCAGGCCGAAATCCACGTGGTGGTCATCCCCAAGCAGCACGTGCCGTCACTTTTGGATCCACTGGCGTTGGACGGCGCGCTGCTGTCGTCAATGGTGCGGGCAATTCAAGAAACCGCCCGACAGTTGGGTCTGGATACCGCAGGATTTTATGTGCGAGCCAACGCCGCCGCGCCCGGCGTCACACCGCATATGCACTGGCACATCGTAGGACCAGGCATACCATGATCCCGCCACTCACACAAGAAAGGAGCCAATATGAGATCTTTAGCGAACTACACAATTTCCCGCCCGGACACCAACGCTACTTTCTAACACAGCAACTGTAGTCGCTCTATGAAATCATACAACGCCCTATCCGATGCAGGAAAACTTCGGCGGCTGCGCGCGCTGGCTATAGATGCCCTCACCCACTATGATCTTAGCAACCCGGAGATTGCCTACGCCGGCTTTTCGACCAACCTTCTCTACCGGGTCACAACAGCCTCCGGCGAGCGCTTCATGCTCAGGCTCGCTGCTCCCGGCTGGCGCACGTTCGAGGACCTCCTGTCCGAGGCGCTGTGGCTTGACGCCTTGAGCCGCGAGACTGACATTCCGGCCCCGCGCATCATTCCGGCGCGCTCCGGCGAGTATGTGCTGCCGCTTTGCGGGCCAGATATCCCCGTGACTTGGAACACATCCCTCATGACGTGGGCGCCTGGGCGACTGCTCGGCCACTATCTCACGGAGCGCAACCTGGAGAAAATGGGGGAACTCTTCGCCAAACTACACCTTCACGGCGCCGCATGGACGCCGCCCGCCGCATTCACCACCCGGCGCTTCGAGCATTGGCTCTCCAGGGACGAGGAAAACCTGATCACCGGTGATGGGCGGTCGGCAGCGACATTGTCGCCAGACTCACGTACCCTGCTTGAGCGTATGCGCCAGCATGTCGAGGCCGCTTATGCGGCGCTGGATCGCTCCGACCTCCGCGTCATCCACTGTGATCTGTGGCACGACAACATCAAACTCTACCAGGGTGTGCTGCATCCATTCGACTTCGAAGATACGGTCTGGGGGTTTCGCGCGCACGATATCGCCATGGCGATGCTCGATCTCCTGGAAAACACGGGCGAGACGCGTTACGCAGTCCTGCTGGCAGCATTCCGACACGGGTACGAGCACTTGCTGGCCTGGCCCGACGCGTGCATCGAACCATTCCAAATTGGCCGGCTGCTCTGGAAGATCAACTGGGTGGCGCGTTTCGAATCAAAGTGGTTGGCGAATATGCTCGAACGGCACGTCCCGGTGTTCGAACACTACGAGCGAACTGGGCAGGTTATTCTCCCTCCGACAGCCTAATCCCGCTCCATCCACTCGAACTCGAACTCGCCGATGCGCACGGTGTCGCCCTCCTGGACGCCGGCTTCGCGCAGCGCGTCGAGCACGCCTTCGTGTTCCAGATAGCGGTGCAGGCGTAGCAGAGCCTCGTCCCATTTGGTCTGCGTGCGGTAGACGGCGCGTTCGATCTTGCCGCCATGCACGCGCCAAAAGCCCTCGGATTCGCGCACGACCCTAAAGCCCTCTTCCTCCTCCGGCTCGAAGCGGATCATAGCCGGAGTCGGTTGTGGCAGTTCAGGCAACGGCGCTTCCTGCACCATCTGGTAGACACGTCCCATCAGCTTCCGCGTGTTCAGTTTCGTGAGGGCCGAAATACCCATCACGTCGTGATAGCCGCGCGCGGCAAAGTGCGCCTGCATCTCCGGGAACAATTCCTGCACACCGGGGATGTCCAATTTGTTGATGACGACGATCTGCGGCTTGTCGATCAGGCCGTGGCCGAAAGCCTCCAGCTCGGCGTTGATCGTCTCGAAATCGGCCAGCGGATCCAGCGCCGAGCCATCCAGCAGGTGGATCAGCACGCGCGTGCGCTCGATGTGACGCAGAAATTCGTGGCCCAGACCGCGCCCCTCGCTCGCTCCCTCGATCAACCCCGGCAAGTCCGCCATCACGAAAGTCTCGTTCATGCTCAACGCCACGACGCCCAGATTAGGTTGCAGCGTGGTGAAGGGATAATCGGCGATTTCCGGCCTGGCGGCAGTGGTGACGGAGAGCAGCGTGGACTTGCCCGCGTTAGGCATCCCCACCAACCCAACGTCGGCGAGCAGCTTCAGCTCCAGGCGCAGCGAGCGCACTTCGCCGGGATCGCCAAACTCGGCGATGCGCGGCGCCTGGTTGGTCGCCGACGCAAAGCGAATGTTGCCCCGCCCGCCGCGCCCGCCCGCCGCGATCACGGCGCGCTGTCCCACTTCGACAAGATCGGCCAGCAGATCGCCTGTCTCCGCGTCGTAGATCGCCGTGCCAGGCGGCACTTCGAGCACCAGATCTGCGCCGCCAGCTCCATGCCGGTCCTTGTTGCGCCCCGGCTCACCGTCAGCAGCGACGAACTCTTTCTTGTGGGCAAAATGGTAGAGCGTATTCAAATGGCTGCTCACGGCGAAGACCACATCCCCGCCTTTGCCGCCATCCCCACCCGATGGGCCGCCGAAAGGAATATACTTCTCGCGGCGAAAGTACACCCCGCCCTTGCCGCCGTGACCGGCCGTCACGCGAATTTTAGCTTGATCGTAAAACATAACTTCTCACTTTTGAAGACCCTTAAAGAAACCCGGTTTTTGACAAAAACCGGGTTTCTTCGTCAGACGATTAGCGTCGAATGTTCAGCGCGTCCCTAAAACCGCATGGAGCGTCTCACACGCCGGACACCCCCCGCCGGGCCGGATAATGGCGTAGCCATCCTGGGGATCGTAGCCGTAGCGCACAAAGTCGATGTTCCAGACGATGAGAACGCGCACCATCCCGGTATTGATGCTCAACCGCGTGGCCTCGGCAAGCCAGGCCGCCTGTTGCGCGGTGTTCGTTCCGCGCGCCCAGGCAAATTGATCGGAGAAAACGGGCACACCCTCTTGCGAGGCAAACCCCATTTCGGTATAGACGATCTTGCGCGTGCCACGGAAGATGTTGTAGTACAACTCGGTCTGCGGCAGGAAGAACCACGAGTGGTGCGTATCACCCGGATTGGCGGGATGCCCGATGCGCGCCGATGGCGACGTGGCCCCGGCGTTGTGGTGCGCGCCAATGTAGTCCATACAGTTGGCAGCCCCGGCATTGTACAACCCTTCCATCCACGGCTTGTCATCGCAACCGTTCGGCCCACAGCCGCCGAAGTAGCCCGTTGGCGCGGGCGCCGCGCTGATGACGTGCGTATTCCGGTTGGCGGCCTTGATCGCGTTGTAGGATTTGCACAACAGGTTGGTATAGGCTTGCGGGCTGATCAAGCCAATCTTCCACTCGCGGTCGATATTCGGCTCGTTCCATACTTCAATCGCATCCGCACCCGCCGCCGCCAAACCCGCCACCCAGGCCGCAAACTTGTCCTCGAAGCCCGGTTCTGTCACCATGCCCGGCCCACCGATCGCGCTCAACTGGAGCTTGAACCCGTGCGCTCGCGCCGCCGCCACTTTCCATCCGGCATCCTGGCCGAAGTGAATCTGCGATTTGACCCACGTCATCCCAGCATAGCGCATCAGATCCCGGTACGGCAGTCCCATATCTCGAACATGTCCGCCCAACTCAAAGCCGCCGGTGGAGACCGGGGCAACAATCGGGGCTGCTGGAGGCGGCGTCGCCGCTTGCTCACCCACGATGATCAACGTATACATCCCGCCGCCCTGGATGGCCGCGGCGCCAGTCTGAATCCGCCAGGTGCTCCGGTAGCTGCCATCGGCGTTCGGCGCGGTCATCTCTACGCTGATATCCACATTGGCGCCGGCCTTGACTGCGCCGATTTCAACTTCAGACACTTCGGCCATCCGCTCACCGGAGGCGAAGACCAACTTCGTGTTTTCCGGCCAGTCCTCGCTGCCCGCGTTGCGCATCCGCCACGTCTTGGTGAACTTCTCCTCTTTCTGGAAGCGCGTGTTATCGGGCACGGTCACATCGGCAACGAAAGCCGCGCGTAGCCCTGCGGCGCCGGATGGTTCGGCAGACGTCTCAGTCGTCGCTTCGGTCGTCTCCTCCGTCTCAGCCGTCTCGGTGACGGGTTCCGTCGCCGCCAGCGGGGTTGCAGCCACCATCACCGTCAGCGCGCCCTTATCTACCCCGGCGAGACTTGCCGCAATCGTATACGTACCGGAGATGTCGGGCGCGGTCCAGGCAAACTGCGGCTGTGTCAACGCTGTCGTGGAGCGGGTCGCCTGCCCATCAGGACCGGTCACCTGCCAGGTAACCTCAGGCATAGCGTAGGAGGCTGCCGCCATGCGCGCCTTGTATTCGGCAACGCCTGTCAAAATGTCCGGTAAATTTCCTTCAGCCAGCAGGTCGCGCAGAGCCACGCCGCCCAGATGATACCTTTCAACCAGCATCAACCGCGCGCGCAACCACTGCGGTGTCCCTAGCCAGTAGGCGGCATCGCCCACAGTGATGCGGGTCGCGCCCGTCGCCACATCCGTCTCCACCGCCGACACCGCGCCGAGTTTGAAGTTCAGCGCCGTTCCCGGC
>DAOUAY010000031.1:0-4378 GCA_034432995.1 Anaerolineae bacterium
GTCCGGTGCGTCCTTACCCATACTCTAGCGCGTGGCCGAACATTTCCTTCGACAAAGACTACTTGCTGGACGTGGTGGGGCAAGAAGCCAGCCCGGGCTTGTTCGATCCGGTCGCCCTGCAAGCTCAGGCCATCGTCGCCCGCTCGTATGCCTGGTATCAGATCAACAACGCGCCCGGCAACGTGATCAACAACTCGACCAGCTTCCAGGTCTTTCTGCCGTTCAAGTTCGAGACCTTTGGTCCCGACCCCAACAACGCGAGCGCTCCCTGCCAGAGCACGAACCTTTCGGCCAATCAAACCCGCTTGTGTCAGGCGGTGGGCGCAGCGGGCTACTACTTATCCTGGGATGACGCGACGAATCCACAATACTTGCCCGCCCGGGCCAACTTTTTCAGCGACGTCCTGGAACGCACAACTTCCAGCGGCGACAAGGCTTACCTGATCGGCGTCGAGGACCCGATCAGCAACGGGAATGCGACGTGCAGCGCGCGCAATAGCGCCGCGCACAGTTGGGGGATGAGTCAGGAGGGCGCACAGCGGTGGGCGACCGGCGACCAATGCGGCACGACGCATCCACACACAGATGCGCCGTGGAGCGTACGCTGGACGCGCCCGGAGCAGATCATGTTCCACTACTACACTGATATGCACATTCGGAACGTCAACAAACAGATTGTTGCAACGATGTCACCAGCCAATCGCTGGAATCCGCTCCAGGTGACGGGGATGTTGGCGCAAGGGTCGCCCATTTTGTGGCGCGGGGCCAACTTCCCGACCGGGGTGCTGGTGCAGAACACCGGCCTGAGCGACTGGCTATGCACAACCGAGGTGTTGGGGTATCGCTTGCGTTACCGGTGGGCAAGGCCGGGGCGCACGCCGCTGGACGGGCAGCAAAGTCCACGCGTGTGCGGGGTGGCGCAGGGCAGCGCGACGTGGACAGCCGTGAGTGTGGATCACATTCCCGATTGGGGATTCGGGTACTATACAGTGCAGTTCGACATAATCAAGGAAACCACGAGCGGCGCGGAGCGCTTCAGCCCGGCCTGGCCGACATACAACGTCGCGGCCTTTGTACTGCCCACGTCACTGTGGGGCGGCTACACATCTCCAGCGGCGGGTTCGGGCGTCAACTATAGCGTGGACTTGACGGCGCAAGCCGGAGGCGACGGCAACAGCGCGGGGGTAGAGCGAGTTCAGTTTCGGGTCAACGTTGGCGGCGGCTGGCAAACGGTCGCTGAGGATGATACAGACTGCCCGATAGGGCAAACGTGTACATATCACGCTACCTGGAGCGTGGCCGGCATCCCGAACCAGACCACGATCACGTTGGGGTTCGATGTCGTGGATCATACGGGGACGACGTATCATTCACCGCAAGGCACACGGGAGATCGTCATCCACGACGAGTCGCCCACGATCACCCTGGCGACAGCTAACGGCGATAGCGCCTCACTGCTGTGGAGCAATCAACGGCAGTGGACGTTTGCAGGAACGGCCAGCGACCCGGAGAACCACTTGGGCGCTCTCGAGTTTCATTGCAGCGGCGACTACTGCGGCGCATTGGTCAGCCAAACGATCGGGAGCAACTGGACACACACGCAACGTGGGATGCTGGGGCAGGTGGAGGTATACTTTTCCGTCAGTGACCCGGCGCTGAACGTGGCGACGAGCCGGCGGCTGGACTTGCGCATCGACGTAGCTGCGCCAACCACGACGGCAACATTGAACGGCGCGTCTCCGGTATCCTGGTACAGCGGCACAGTACAAGTCGAATTGAAGGCGGAGGATAACGGCAGCGGACGCGCCGTCAGCGGTGTGGCGGGCATCACCTACCGGACGAATGAGCAACCAGCGCAGTTCCACGTGGGTGAGCGCGTTACCTTTCCGGTCGGCGGCGAAGGCAGACACCCGCTCGCATTTCACGCGCGGGATATCGCCGGCAACCACGAGCCGACGCGCACCGTGAATTTCGGCATCGATGAGACTGCACCGGTAGCGCAGCACGTAACAGTCGTGCCGGGCAGTGGTCTGGGCAACTGTAGTGTGCCGACCGGGACGGTATGGTTAGCTCTGAGCGCCGCTGATGAGGGCAGCGGTGTGCAGGTCATGCGCTTGAGCAATGATGGGGTCTCGTGGTCAGCATGGCGTCCCTATGCCCAGCGTGTGTTATGGCCATTGGCGAGTATGAGTGCGCCCAGTACCGTGTACTTCCAAGTCCGGGATGGAGTAGGATGGCTCTCGGCCCCGATTTCGCGCACACTATCGTATGTGCCGCCGGACGTGTGGTGTACGTATCTACCCACGGTGCAACGACAGTAAACATTATCCATACACGCTGCCCAACATTGCATGAAGCCGACCGCGCCTTCAGCGCGCGCTGGCGGCGATGAAACGCGCTTTGGGGCGCGCCTGCTGGCAAAGGGGTTTTCCACGCAGTCGGCGCGGCGGCTTATGCTTATCGTTGGGCGGCGCAGGCGCGCAAAAGTAGAAACACAGTTACCCCTTTCGAATTATTGACAACGCTCTGTTTTGACTATAATATTAGTCAATATGACCGGCAAACGCTTTGAGCTTATCTACGATACCGAATTTGTTGGGCACATGCATTCCATTGAGCGTAAATATCACGTCTTCATCCGCACCACGATTGAGCAACAACTGATTTTTGGACCGAATGTCGAGACGCGCAACCGCAAAAGATTGACCAGAGCATCCGATTTCGGCGCGCGTTGGGAATTGCGTTTTGGCGTCAATAACAAGTTTCGCGTTTTTTACAGCGTCTATCCAGAAAAGGCGGAAGTGCATATTTTGGCAATTGGCGTCAAAGTACGGGAGCGTTTGTATATTGGGGGAAAGGAAGTGAGCGTATGAATATAGCACCACTCGCGGATGTTAAGGCGCGTTTCAGCGCCTATATCAAGAAAGTACAAGATGAACCCGTGGTCGTGACAAAGAATGGCAGACCAGTGGCGATTATGTTGGGCATTCTGGATAAGGATGATTTGGAACGCATTATGTTGGCCACTTCGCCCAGATTTCAAGCCTTGCTGGATGCAGCGGAACGCCGTATTCAAGAAACTGGTGGAATGAGTCACGATGATGTATGGGCGCAGTTAGATGTAGGTGTACCGGCATAGGCTATCTCGCAAACCCGCCCAACATTGCTTGAGGCTGACGGGGTTATCAGCGTGGGTCTTGGAGAGGAAACACGCGCGAGCGGGTCTGCACTTGCAGGTCAGGCGACGCACTCGCCGCGCGGCTTAAGCACGGCCGTTGGGCGGCGCAGTCGCAGGTTATGATAACGTCCCGTTGAGATGAAAGGATAAAACCTTGCAATACATATTTGATTGGGACCCACCTAAGCAATCCAGAAACATTCGCAAACACAAGATTACTTTCCGGCAAGCGGCGACGGTTTTTCGTGACCCGCGCCATTTGACGATATATGATGAAGAACATAGCGAAGATGAAGAGCGGTGGGTCACATTAGGGATTGGCGAGGCCGGATTGTTGCTAGTGGTTGTGCATACCTTTGAGCAACTTGAGAAAGATAAAGTCAGCATACGGGTGATTTCTGTACGGAAAGCCACGCCTGCTGAGATAACACGCTATAAAGAGGAAAACCAATGAAAGCGGAATATGATTTTTCAAAAGGAGAGCGGGGTAAGTTTTATCATCCTGACGCGGTATTTAGCTTTCCCATCTACCTCGAACCTGATGTGAATGACTATATGAATCGCATTGCTGAAGAAAAACACCTTGACTTGCAAGCTTTAGTCAATGAGTGGTTACGCAGCAATATCAAGATAGCTCAAGTTGTGCAGAGTTAGCCGCTCAACATCGCTGAAGCTGATGCGGTGGGGTCTGCGGTGGTGGGGTTGCCGTGGGCAGCCGCCCACTGATGAATGCCGTTGTCAAGAGGGATCACCTTAAAATGCTCAAATTCGAGGGCGCTGGCGTGGTCGCCCCCCTACACTGCAAGACGAGAAGAGCGCCTGGCAACCAGAGCGCCCCTCCCGCCTTCCCTTTGGGGTAAAACCAGGATAGCGCACAACGCGGGCGGGGGCAAGGCGGTCGGTGAGCCAGCCGGTCAGGACACCAGGCAATACGTACCTGACCCCGTTGCTGAGTGATATTTCAGCCGGGGTGAGAGGCGGTTGCAGTTATTGGAGCGCGCCTACGGCTCAGGTCACGGTCGTGGTCAGGGCGGCCAGTTCCTCAACCGAGGGCAGCGAGCGCAGGTCACCGCCGAAGCGGATGTGGGTCAAGTCGTCGCCGAGGCCGAGCTGCATCAACTGCCAGCGCACGAACTGGCGCGGGGTGAAGCGCCCGCGGTAGGTCTGCCCGAGGCGGCCAGCCCAGACGAAGAACTTGGC
>DAOUAY010000032.1:0-9492 GCA_034432995.1 Anaerolineae bacterium
GGGATGAAGCCGATCAAACGGCGCACGTCCTGCGGCGCGGTATCCACCCGGTAGCCGCCGACGCGCACCACGCCGCTATCGGGTCGCAGCAGCGTCGCTATGATGCGGATGGTCGTCGTCTTGCCGGCGCCGTTCGGCCCGACGAAGGCGTAGATGGCGCCCTCCTCCACCGCGAAGGTGAGGTGATCGACCGCCGGGGGTTTACCCTTGCGATAGGTTTTGCACAGGTCTTGCGCATCCAGGATTGCCATACCGTCTAGTATAGCTGGAAACGAGGGGATTACAACGCGCAAGGCCCTGAAGGAACTCCCTCAGGGCCTACGCTCAATACGCAACCGGATGCGGAGGTCGCCCAACAGTGTTTTGGGGTTAGGTGATGACGAACCAGGTCGTTCACACCTCTGCGTAAAGCTTCTGAGTGCCCCACACGCGGCTACATTTAGAACTTATGTTCTAATTATAGCAGTCAATGGGGCTTTGTCAATCTCAAACAGGCTACAGGTTGGTGTATTTTTCACTCACTTCCCACAACCTGCGGGCAACAGTCGTATCATAGGAGGCCGGGGATGAAGGCACAACTTTACACTTCACGAAATATTTCCCTGTGACGCCTTCGACTTCCGGCGAGGTCGCCAGGTAGACGCCGGTCTGCGCGCCCTGCTCCGGGCCAATGAAAAACGGACGGAACAGGCGCACGATCAGGCCCATGATGCCGCCACCTGTCATCGCAAAATTCGTTGCCACGATGCCGGGGTGAAGCGCGTTCACCGTCACACCCGTACCTTCCAGCCGCCGCGCCAGTTCATAGGTGAACAGCACAATGGCGAGCTTGGAGTGCGCGTAAGCCGACAACCCCTTATAGTTTATCCGATTGTCCAGATCGTCGAAGTTGATCTGCGCTCTGGCGTGCGAACGAGACGAGGTATTGATGAGGCGGGCCGGGGCGCTGGTTTTGAGCGTATCAAGCAGCAGGTTTGTCAGCAGGAAATAACCCAGATAATTGAGGGCAAACGTCATCTCGATCCCGTCCACGCTCTCCCTGCGCTCGCCAAACATGGCGCCGGCGTTGTTCACCAGCACATCGAGGCGTTGATAGCGCGCCTCGAACTGCTGCGCCAACCGGCGAATCTCTCGCTGTGACGAGAGGTCTGCCAGCATAAGTTCGACGGCGGAGTTGCCTGTCTGTTGCTTGATCTGTTCGACCGTGAGCGCGCCCTTTTCCGCATCGCGGTCCACGAGGATCACCGTTGCGCCTTGCTGCGCCAACGCCTGCGCCGTCGCCGCGCCGATGCCGGAGGCGGCGCCTGTGACCATGCAGATTTTGCTGTGCATAGATTTGTCAGAAGATATCATTCGCGAGTCTCCCCCGATACATTGTCCCATTAAAACAGATGTTCTTATCCCATTCACAAGCTATCTCGGATACCGCCCCCCCCTTCAAGGGAGAGCCTCATTCCAACACTTCATACCCATACTTCGCCATGAGCGCCCCCGCCTGCCGCTCCCACTCCGCGATCAACTGACGCAGCAGCGCGCGCAGATCATCCACCGGGCGACCCAACGTCTGCCAGAGCGTCTCGAAGACGCGCATCGGGAAGTCTTCCGCGCGCGGAGGCCGCCAGCCGTGCGCGATCTTGAGCGCGATGGACTGCGCCCAGAACGCCTCGGCGAACCACAGCAGGTCGTCACCGCGCAGGTCGATGCCGTAGAGCGCCAACGTCCGGGCCAGCAAGTCGCCATCAAGCTCCACGCCGCCGCCGTTCTCGCTGAAGATGACGAACGTGAAGGCGCACAGCGAGAGTGCGTTACCCAGAACGCCGAACATCTCGCGCTTGAGCATCTCCGCGATCACCTGCTCGAAAAGCACTTTTGTCTCCGCTGGACTGAGGCCCGGCTTGAGGTCGCCCGGCACTTTGTAGATTTGCCCGGAGTAATGGCTGAAGAAGCGTGAGAACGGCATCAGGAACGTCCACAGCGCATTGGCGTGACCGGGATTGCCCAACGTGCCCTTCCCTGAGGTGAAGACGATGTCGCGCAGCGCCGGGTACGCCTCCGCGAGCGCCTGCGGCCCGTCACCGAGCGCGCGCAGCGGCGGAGAATTTGTTCCTTCTCGCAGCACTGCCACAATGCGCGCCGCCAAATCGAGGTTGCCGTAATACGGGCCGGTACGCGCAAAGTCAGGGACATCTTCCGGCGGAACGATACCCCGTGCCAATCCCTCGAACAGCGCCGCCAACCCCACCCCCACGTCGATCACGTCGCAGCCCAGTTGTTCAAGGGGAACGACCAACCGCCGATCCACCTCATCCAGCAGACGCAGCCGCGCATCGAACGAATCGCCATCGGGTTGCAAATCGAGCATCGCAAACAGCGCGTAGGTCGGCTCGAAGTCGTCCAGGACCATATCGCGCCCGCCTTGAGCATAGTCCACGTCTACCCAATGCCAGTGACGGCAGTTGACCTGGCACCAGTGACAGCCCGTCTGCCCCACGCGGCTGGCGTGCAGCACCTTGCGCGCGCCCAAATCGGCCAGCGCGTAGCCGAGACGCTGCGCGTTACGGGAGGGCAACGTGGGGTTTTCGCCGCTGCCGGTAGCATAGAGCTTCGTCACGGTGCCACCGTCACGCCGAGAGAGACGCGCGCAGTAGGTCTCCAATCGCGCGCGCAGCTCGCCGTTGCGCAATTCGCGGAAGGCTTCCGCGCGCGGGCCGAACCACGCTTCCAACGTCAGCGGCTCGCCGCGCAGCACCAGCGCTGCCGCGTACCGAACGAAAACGCGACCCGCCCCACCCCGCCCGGCGTGATAGAGGCCGTCCACGGCAAGGTTAGCCGCACGGAAGCCGTAGCGCGCCGCCTCGCCGAGTGTGAAGATACTACCACTCTCCTGTCGCCCACCAAGCTCGCGTTCCAAAAGCCAATAGAAGGCGCTACGCTGCCCCGTTGGCAACTCAGCAGCAGATTTCCACTCAACAGTCACGTGTGGCGCTCGTCCAGAGATAATCAGGTAATCCGTAACAGGTAATTGGGGATTGGGGATCAAGGACTCGTAATTCGTGATTCGTGATTCATGATTCGTAATTCGTAATTCGTGATTCGTAATTCGTAATTCGTGATTCGTAATTCGTAATTCGTGATTCGCCCATTCGCTCATTCGCTCATTCGCTGATTGAAAGACGATCGCATCCAGCCCCAGGTTGAGCAGTTCCGCAAATCCGCGCCCACCGACGAAACTGTAGTGCGGCAGGCCGGTCAACGGCGAGACGTAGCCTACCGTGGTCTTATTCCCCGCGAGAAAAGGCAACGGCCCGCGCGCGATGACGAGCGCGCCGGGGTCTTCGCGCAGGACGAACTGGCACAACGACTCGCCCCCCAAAAGCGTGTAGTCGTCACGCGGGCCGTGACTCACGTTTCCGACGCGCAATGTGCGCAGATGATGCGTCTGCCGGGCGGCGTCAATCACCAATAAGCGACTTATCTGCCCACTCATTCCTCTCCCCTTCCCCGGCGGCCTTTGCGTGGGCGATAGGCCGGGTCATTGCCCACGTAGCCACCTGCTTCCGTCGGCGCGTAAACACGGATGGCGCTCTCGCCGCCCATCGGGCATTGGTATTCGCAGATGCCGCAGCCGATGCACAACTCTTTCACCACGTAGGGACGCTGGATGGTGATCGACTCGGCGTTCACGTCCAGCACTCCCTCGCTGCGCAGCCAGATCGCCTTGTGTTGGACCGGGCATGCTTCCTCACAGACGATGCAGGAGATGTTGTACGCCCACGGCAGACAGCGGTTCTGGTCGATACGCGCCAACCCGATGGGCGTGTGCCGCTTCGCTTCCAACGGCAGCAGTGGAATCGCGCCCGTCGGGCAGACCTCGCCGCAGGCCGCGCAACTGTAGTCGCAGTAGCCGAGCCGGGGTACGAGACGCGGGGTGAGGACGTTCTGCACGCCAGCTTCGAAGAGCGTCGGCTGCAATCCCTGCGTGGGACAAACGCGCACGCATTCGCCGCAGCGCACGCACAACGCCTCGAAATCGGTCAGCGTCGCGCCGGGCGGGTGGATCAAGTTTGCCGGCTGCCGCTGCGTGATCGGTTCGACGCCGGCCAGCGCCACGCCAGCCGCCGCCACACCCACACTCGCCAGCAATGCGCGGCGCGAGGGGTCGTAGGGCTGGCTTTTCACCGGCGGCCACGCCGGCGCAACCCAGCGGAAGGCCACGCCCTCGCGCGAGCAGTCCACGATACAGTCATAGCAGACGATGCACTCGGCGGGATCGCTGCGGTAACCGTCGGCGGGATCGATGGCGCCGGTGGGACATTGCCCGTTGCACAGCGCACATGCCGCGCACGTCGTCCCCACGCCACGCCGCACCAGCGACAGCTTCGAGATCAACGCCAGCAGCCCGCCCAAGGGGCACAGATAGCGGCACCAGAAACGCTCCGCCCACCAGTTCAACCCGACGATGGCGAGGAAAAACAGGAACACCGGCACGGCCAACACGAAGATGGAAACCACGTCCCGGAAAAGGGGATAGACGAGGTTGTTGTGAAGCGCGTCAAGCATGTCCCACAAAAACGGGAAGCGGTAGAGGAAGGCTTCGGATTCATAGATTGCCACGCGCAGCGCCGGCCAGACCGCCGTACTCAGGGTGCGCGTCATGATCGTGAGCGGGTCGAGGAAGAGCAGTGATTGGTTGCCCAACAGCGCGGCCACGAGCATCACCACCAATAGCAGATATTTGATCGCCCGCCACTTCTCCGGCGGCCCCTTGCGCCGTGCAGAACGCTTGATGCGGCGCGGCGTGAACCATTCCAACACCGTTCCGAAGGGGCACAGCCACCCACACCACACCCGCCCGAAAACCAGCGTGAGCAGCAACGTCAATCCGGCATAGCCCAATCCGGCAATCACCATACGCCCGGCCAACATCGCTGTGAGCGCCACGAGCGGATTGAAACGATAGAAGAGGTCGGCCCAGGCGCGGTTGGGACTCATGAAGGTGGCAAAGACAAAGAGGTAGATGAACAGCAAAAAAGACACGATTTGCGTGCCCTGGCGCAGCCGCCGCCAGGTTTGTGGACGCATACGGACACCTCGTTTATTGGTTTTCAACGGAACGCACCTCAATGCTGACCTGAGTAAATCCCAACGAACGCAGGAAGTTTTCGAGATAGAGCAGGCCGGTTTCTTCAGCCTTGTCGAGAATGTCCCGCTCTAGCGCCCAACTCACCAACTGTTTCTCGGCCAGACGGCGCGCGGTGGTCTCAAGTTCCGGATCGGGACGGCGCAACAGTCCCGTCTCACGCTCGTAGACGAACGTCTTCTCGTTGTCGATGCGGCTGTAAAGAATCTCTGGCGGCGGCAGGAAGATCAGCACCGTCGTCCCCAGCACCACAATGTCGTCCTCGGTCACCTTCGCCAGATCGAAGCCCGCCACCACCTCGCCCTCGGCGATCAGCATCAGCCGGTCGCGCGAGAGGCGCTCCAACAGGCCCGACGGCTCATCCTCGATGCGCACGATGTCGCGCATGGTGTATTGGACGGTCTCCAGCCGCCCAAAAGCGTTGATGCCGGTGATGACGGCGATCGGTGTGGGCGTCGGCGTGGACGTGGGCAGCGGTGTGGCAGTCGGCGATGGCGTGACCGTCGGCGTCGGCGTGGCGGTCGGTGTAGGTGTCTGCGTGGGGCGCGCCGTCGGCAGAACAGGCGTCCGCGTGGAGGGAAGCGGGGTCGGCGTAGGCGTCTCCGCAGCGCCACGTTGCAGCAGCGTGATCGCGCCGACCAGACCCAACGTCACACTCACGACGAGGACTACCAGCGCCACAATCTGCCAGACCTGTAACCCGCGCAGTTCGCGTTGTAGTACATCCATGGTTGCTCCAATTGGGAAACGAGAGAATCTGTCAAAATCCGTTCGATCCGTTGACGAGAGCCACGCGGAAGCCGACGTACCAGTTATCATGATCGGGCAAGAGGCGATTGCGACTGGCGCAACGCGCGGCATCGCGTCCGTAATTGTATGAGCCGCCCCGTAGTGCCCGATACATTGCTTTATCGGCCTCCACATCCTCACGGCCATCGGCGGGATTGTAGGGATATCTGAATGATGGTTCGACAATGTCGGCTCCCCACACTGTGCGAGTCCACTCCCAGACATTGCCCGCCATATCCAACACGCCATAAGGGCTGGCGCCCATCGGGTAAGCTTGCACCGGCGTCGGGACTTCTTGACGGCTTTCCTTGGTGTTGCAGCGCTTCGCGTCCCAGAGGTTGCCCCACGGATAAAGGCGACCCTCGATGCCCCGCGCGGCTTTCTCCCACTCAGCCTCGGAAGGAAGGAGAAAACGCCATGTTTCACAATCAACGTCAATCAGCTCCCACTGTTCAGCGCGCCATACCTTTACCTTACAGCTTTCGCTGCTCAATCGCTCCGTCAGCCACGCGCAATACGTCATCGCATCATACCAGGAGACGTTGATCACCGGATGATCGGCCCATTCCGCCGGAAAACCGTCGCTCGGCCAATGCTCCGGGCAGTGATACTCGCGCGCCTGCACAAAGGCCAGATACTGGCGGTTCGTCACAGGCGTGAGCGCCAGATAGTATGCGGGTAGCGCCAACGTGTGCTGCGGTAATTCTTCGTCCTGGACGAACTCACTCTGCTGTGGGTCACTGCCCATCACGAAATCACCGGGCGGGATATACGCCAGTTCTATATCGAGCAACGGACTGGATTGTGTTTCTGTGTCAAGGGTGGAAATTTGCACGCGAGCAGGCTGTGTAACGACCTGAACAGCGTCTTGAGGGGTGGGTGTTGGGGCCGCAGGCAAAGAGAAGGGCTTTACCAAGCCATCTTGCACGTCGAACAAGACCCCATCTGGAGCACGCATGTACAACACGGGAATCCCCCACTCCACCGAGTGCGGCGCGACGTAGCTGATCGCCTGGCGCGCCTCCGTCGTCGCCGTGTCCACGGGCAGTCCGTCGGCCAGCGCTTCGTAGAATGTGCGTGAAAATTCGATGGCGGCGCGATCGCTGATGGGGTACTGCATCGCCAGCACCGCCGGGAGTCCGCGCCGGAGCAGTATCGCCGCGGTCGCCGAGAAAATGTCCTGCGTGCTGCCGCGCGCCCCCTCGCAAGCATTGAGCAGCGCCAGGCGGAGATCACGGTGATCGGCCAGCAACCGGCCCAACTGCGTCGCGCTCAAATGATATGCCTCACCCGACTCGTCGGCCAGTGCGACAAAACCCTCCTCCGTCGTCCGGCTAAAGCCGCCATGGCCGATGAAGTGGAAGACATGCCAGGGGCCATGGCGCATCTCCCGCTGTAGATCGCGCCAGGTCTGCCCTTCCAACCACGTCAAGGTGACCAGACCCGCCGCCCGCAACCCTTCCAGAGCGGTTTCTACGCGCAGCTTCTCCTGCGCGATATCCAGCGGCGGCAATCCTGCAGGGCTGACAGCCAGGCCCAGGATGCGCAATGGCAGTCCGGCGCGCAAGGGCTGCACCGGTTGGGGCAATTCGATATAGCGCACCAACGGGGTATTGCGCGAGAGACACACGTATTCTCCGCGTCGCGGGTCGTAGATGAATTCCCACGGCAGCACCGCCAACTCCGGCGATTGAACCCGCAACTTGATGCGCAAGCCTTTGCTTTGCGCATCCGCCTCGCGCAGACTGACGTCATAACGGCTACGCACTTCGCCACAGAGCAGCACTTCGAACAGCGCGCGCCCCAAATCCTGCACGGCGTGTTCCTCCGGCGTCAACACCTGTCGCAGGATGCTCCCGGTACGCAGCAGGGCAATCTGGAGCGCCTGCAGTCGGTTTTCCAGTTCCAATTCGCTAAAGGGAAATTCGACGCGCTCACGAGCTTCGCCCGCCGGAGAACGCAACACAGCGACCGGATATTCTGGCCCATCCTTCATACCGATTTCAAGTTCAAAGTCCAGGTAGTCCAAATCGTTACCCCCTTGCCCGATGATTCGCATGAATTATACATTGTTGTAGCGAGAAACCAAAGTCTCCAAGCAACCTTGTAGGGCTATCGCATTTGGAGGTAAAGACTACAAAAGTCTCAGCAAACACGGGCATTTGGCGCGTTTTTCGTTCAAGGAGGCGCTTGGTCAACGCGATCCCACGTGAGACTTTTGTAGTCTGGCGCTGGCGAAGGTTAAATGCAGTAACCCTAGCAACCTTGCGAAAGTCCGCGCACGGTTGACTTCATCCACAACCACATTATAACAACAAGTGTAGTAACATAGCAGTCGCACACATCACAGCCTGGAGGCAACCATGCATACAGCATCCATTTCACGCATCATACGGATTGAGGACCGGAGCAAGAGCGGGTGGGCCTTGCTTGAGGACGGTCAAGTCTACCGGCTCGAAGGCCATCCTTTCGGCGATCGCTCGCCAGGAACGCTTATCGGAACGCTAGAAACGGTTACTCTGCTACCTCCGGTCTGCCCTTCGAAAATCATCTGCGTGGGGCGCAACTACGTGGCGCACGCTGCCGAGCACGGCGTCGAAGTGCCCACCGAACCGCTGCTCTTCTTCAAGCCGCCGAGCAGCGTGATTGGGCCGGGAGAGGCCATCGCGCTCCCGGCACTTTCACAGCGGGTGGAACACGAGGCCGAACTGGCGGTGGTGATCGGCAAGCGCTGTCGCAACATCACTGCGGAAGAGGCGTGGGACTACGTCCTCGGCGTCACGTGCAGTAACGACGTCACCGCCCGCGATTTGCAGCGCAAGGACGGGCAATGGACGCGCGGCAAAGGCTTCGACACCTTCTGCCCTGTTGGGCCGTGGGTCGTGACCGGGTTGCGCGAAGCGGATATCGCCGATCTCAGTATCGTCTGCCGCGTCAACGGAGAAGTGCGCCAGGAGGGACGCACAAGCCAGATGGTATTTTCGGCCAGCACCCTCATCGCCTACGCTGCCAGTGTGATGACGCTCGAACCGGGTGATGTGTTCATGACCGGCACGCCGGCCGGTGTGGGACCGTTGGTATCCGGCGATGTCGTTGAGGTAGATATCGAAGCGATTGGTGTATTGCACAACCCTATCCGCTAATACGTCGAGGCAGAAACTTCACACTACTCAACCATGCTCGAAGCGGATCGCCAGATCCGCGGTTCTTGGGCGCTACGCCGGGATCTGACGATCCCTGGCAAGCAATTAACCGGCGAACTATTTATGCCGCGCAGTGCTAGATGGGTCAATGCCCCATGCGCAGGAGCATCAACCTCAGGTTCGCCTGAACCTTCGAGGGGCTTTTTTCAGACCCTGGCCGCGGCGGTAGGTTCGGCGTCGGTGTGGATGGCGGCGGCACCGTCGGCGGACGCGGCGGAAGATTCGTCGGCACAGGCGTATCGGTAGGTGTAGGTACAGGCGTAAACGTCGCCGTGGGCGTAGGCGTTCGTGTGGGCGTCCGGGTTGGCGTAGGCGTGCGGGTCGGTGTCCGAGTCGGGGTGGGCGTGTTCGTTGGCGTGA
>DAOUAY010000033.1:0-2477 GCA_034432995.1 Anaerolineae bacterium
ATCTTGCCGGAGACACTCCCGGCGATCGGCATCCGCCATGCGGCCGTGGCCTTTTATGAGGCGGAAGGCGACGACCCGGCCGCGTGGAGCGTCGTCCAGGCGCCGGCACTCAGCGATGAAAGTCAACGGCGCTTCCCCAGCCGGCAATTTCCACCGCCGGGTTTGTATCCCGACGACCAACCTTTCAGTCTGGCCCTGCTCCCCCTGCGAGTTCAAGGTAGCGCGTCCGGCTTTGTCGCCTTCGAAACTGGCAATCTGGAACCGTGCGCGCACATCGTCCGGCAGTTGGCGGCGTCGCTGCGCGGTATCGGGCTATACCGGCAGGCCGTCGAAGCGCAGCGCCTGGCAGAGGAACGGCGGCAGATGGCCGAAGACGCCAACCGGCTCAAGAGCCGCTTCCTCTCGATGGTGAGCCACGAGCTGCGCACGCCGTTGAACCTCATTTCCGGCCTGAGCGATCTGCTGTTGCGCGAAATGCCGCCCGAAGCGGCGTTGAACAGCAACCGGCAGGAGGATCTGGAGCGCATCTACATCAACGCGCAGCATTTGGATGGTTTGATCCGTGACGTGCTGGACCTGACCCGCATCGAAGTGGGGCAATTGCAGTTGAGCTACGAAGTGGTAGACATCAACGAGATGCTCGAACCGGTCATCGTGATCGCCCGTCAACTGGCGCGGGACAAGGCGCTGCGCTGGCAAGCGGACATCCCCGACGCGCTGCCCCCTGTCTGGGGAGATCGCACGCGGTTGCGGCAGGTCGTCCTGAACCTGATCAACAACGCGGTCAAATTCACCTCGCAAGGTGAAGTGAGTCTGCGCGTGACCGTGTGTGACACTATGGTGACCGTTTCGGTCCGCGATACCGGCCTGGGCATTTCGCCTGAGGAGCAAGCCCTGATCTTCGACGAGTTCCGGCAATCGGAGCGCACCACCTCACGCGGGTACGGCGGCTTGGGCCTGGGACTGGCGATCTGCAAGTTGCTGGTCGAAATGCACCAGGGCGACATCAGCGTCCATTCCACCGGCGAGGAGGGTCGCGGGGCCGAATTCTACTTCACGCTGCCGGTGATGGAGCGCGGTGCTGCCACCAGCAAATGTGACGAGGCCGCGCGCGGCCACGTTTTGCTCCTCACCGAAGACGTGGCGCAGGGACGGCGCTTGGAGGAGCATCTCGCCCATAAAGGCGTCGACATTGTGATGCGCGCCGTCGATACAGACACGGATTGGCGCGCGCTGTTGTGCGGCGGATCGCCCGATGCCGTCATCCTGGATCAGGCGGTGACGTCGGCGCACGGGTGGAACATCCTGCGGACGCTCAAGGAGTACCCCCAAACACGCGATGTGCCGGTGCTCTGCTATACCCTGTCGGAAGATGGCGACAAGGGCGCGCTGCTGCCCCTCGATCTGATGATGAAACCACTCGGCAGAACCCAACTCGCCGAGATGCTGCTCGGACAAGGGCTGCTAGACACCCAGGGGGGAACGCGAGAAGCGCGCAAAATCCTGGTCGTTGACGACGATCCCAACATTTTGGCCATGCACACGCGCATGGTCCAGGCACAGTCCTCCGACTATGTCGTGCTGCAAGCGCACAATGGCCGGGAAGCCCTGCGCATCCTGCGCCAGGAGCAGCCCGACCTCGTCCTGTTGGACCTGATGATGCCCGAACTGGATGGGTTTGGCGTTCTGGAAGCGATGCGCGACGACCCCGCCACCCAGCGCATCCCGGTGGTCATCCTCACCGCCCAAATCCTGACCGAAGCGGATATGGTGCGGCTCAATCGCGGGATGGTCAGCATCCTCAGCAAAGGGTTGTTCAGCACGGAGGAGACCCTACAGCATATCGAGACGATGCTGGCGCGTCGCCGCAAGACCGTCCTTGACGTCCAACGGCTGGTGCACAAAGCGATGGCCTTCATTCACACCCGTTATATGGACCCACTCACGCGCGGCGAGATCGCCGCACACGTCGGGATGAGCGAGCGTCACCTGACCCGCTGCTTCCAACAAGAAGTGGGGGTGACGCCGATGACGTACCTGAATCGCTATCGCATCCAGCAAGCCAAGGCGCTGCTCGATGCCGGCGACATGGGCATCACTGAGGTCGCGATGGCGGTGGGCTTTTCCAGCGGCGGCTACTTCACCCGCGTGTTCCGGCAGGAAATAGGCGTCTCCCCGCGCGAATATCTAAGCGGCGATGAGAACCTCTCATACTCGATGTGGCTTGGCAGTTTGAAGTAAGCAGGATTCAAAATTGTCCGAAAAATGCAAGAAGTCGTCCGAAAAGTGAAAGACTTTTTCCTCGTGAGGTGCTACAGTATAGTAAAATGTAAGACGTAAAACGTAAGTGCTGTTTACGAATTACGAATTACGTTTCACGCTTTACGAGGACGGTATGTCTCCAGTCTTTTCACCTCTGATGGTCGTCGGCGATGACGCGAGTTTTTGTTATTTGATGCAGCGGTACGCCAAAAAGG
>DAOUAY010000034.1:0-14791 GCA_034432995.1 Anaerolineae bacterium
AAACATTGGTATACTGTATCTCGAAACTGTTGGATTAGCTGTTTTTCTTGCATACCAGCTACTTTACCAGCAGTTTCTTTTTTGTTAAGGTACCTCTGCTATTTTTCGATCTCTAAACTCAAGTAAACGAAAGAGGAACCGACAATGATCGCTTTACAAGAAAAGACAAACCCAATAACCGTTCTCGACACACCCGCTATCGACGGCCTGGTCTTCCGTGGCTTCCGTGGCCCGGAGGATTATCCAGCCATGGTCGCCGTCATCCAGGGCAGCAAAGAGGCCGATCAAGTCGAGCGCGCGACGACGGTAGAGGACATCGCCCGCGATTACGCTCACCTGGTCAACAGCGATCCGTACCGAGACATGCTGTTCGTGGAGATGCACGGCGAGGTCGTCGGCTACAGCCGCGTGTACTGGCTGGGACTGGACGACGGCACATACTCCTACGGGCACTTTGCTGCTCTGCTACCGGCATGGCGCGGTCTGGGAATCCGCCGTGCAATGCTGCATCACAACGAGCAACGGTTACGGGAAATCGCCGCAGTCCACATCAACAACAATGGGCACAATTGCGCAGGCCGTCATTTCGAATGTTGGGTCAGCGACACTGAAACCGACTGGCGCGCGCTTTTGGCAGACGAAGGCTACACCCCCGTGCGTTATGGTTATCTCATGGTGCGTCCTGATCTGGAAAACATTCCCGATCTGCCCCTGCCCGCAGGACTGGAAGTGCGTCCGGTACGTCCAGAGGACTACTGGACCATCTGGTACGCTGCCAAAGAAGCCTTCCGCGACCACTGGGGCTACAACGAGGATGAGTGGGCCGACACGAACTTCGAGAACTGGCAGGAAAGCCACATCTTCACGCCGGAAATCTGGCAGGTGGCCTGGGCTGGGGATGAAGTCGCCGGCATGGTGCTGAACTTCATCGATCACAAAGAAAACGCGGCCTATCATCGCTTGCGCGGCTACACAGAGACGATCTGCGTGCGCCGTCCCTGGCGGCGGCACGGGCTGGCGCGCGCGTTGATCGCCCGCAGCCTCGCCGTCCTGAAAACACAGGGAATGACCGAAGCCGCACTCGGCGTGGACGCGCAGAACCCGAACGGCGCATTGCAACTCTACAAGAGTATGGGCTTCAGTCCAGTGAAAGAGGACTCGGCTTTCCGCAAATCGCTATAGCAAGCACATTCCACTTCTTCCCCATCCACCAGAAGAATGACTGCGGCGGTTTTTACCGCCGCAGTCATCCCTGATGAGCAAAAATTCCCTATTGACAGCCCCCGACATCCATGCTATAGTTGAATCAACTGGTCAGACCACTTACCATTAGGTAATGACCACGTAACAACGGGACTATCCGACTAACGACTACAAGACTATCCAGGAGAAACTGACTCTGATCAACCATACCTGGTCCGCGCCGCAACGCCCGGCGATCTACGCCGAACAGGCTCTCATCAACGCCATCCTCGACGGCGCGTACCCGCCCGGCAGCGCGCTCCCCGCCGAACGCGAGCTGGCCGAACAGCTCGGCGTGACGCGCCCTACCCTGCGTGAGGCGCTACAGCGCATGGAGCGCGACGGCTGGATCAGCATCCAGCAAGGCAAGTCCACGCTGGTGCGCGACATCTGGACCGAGGGCGGCCTCAATGTGCTCAGTTCGCTGGCGCGGTATGGCAACCAGGGCTTCGAGAGCCACATCCCCTTCGCCTTCATCCCACGGCTGTTGGAGGTGCGGCTGGCGCTTGCCCCGGCTTACGCGCGCGCCGCGGTTGCCTGCGACGACAGCCACACCCTCATCGCCTACCTGAGCGCCCCACCCGCCCCCGACGACACGCCTGCAATTTACGCCAACTACGACTGGCAATTGCATCACCGGCTCACGGTGGCATCGTGCAATCCGATCTACACGTTGATTCTGAACGGCTTCGCGGAACTGTACGCAAGCATGGGGCGTATCTACTTCACACAGCCGGAAGCGCGCGCCGCCTCAAGCCGGTTCTACGCCCGGCTACTGGACGCGCTTCGCCGCAAGGACGCCGATGCTGTCGAAATCATCACCCGTGAGGTCATGGCTGAAAGCCTGGTTCTGTGGCAAGCGGCACAGCACCAAAGATGAGATTCTTAACCGCGAATCGCGCGAATTTCCGCTAATTTCTATAACAGATTCGCGTAGATTGGCGAGATTCTGTAGTAGCCAAGATCATCTTGCAATCACGAATCGAAGAATCGTACACGGATTCTACGGATTTTTAGGGAAAGAAATCCGTGTTTTCCGTGTTCATCCGTGTACCAAAACTACAATATGCTTCTGCCCAGTACAAGATTGGCGAGATTCGCAGTTATTTCTCGCAGTTATTTCTCGAAGGAGAGAGTTATGCGAAGGTGGAATGGTTGGGGAGATGACACGGTTGACTACCCGCTGCCAGAGGGCGGGCTGGCGTTTTTGGAGAAAGTCGCCGGGCCGGGTGTGGTCACGCCAGACGTGACGCTGGAAGACATGCTGGCGCAGGTTCCGGCATCACGGCTACGGGAACACCCGCTGATCCACACCGACGCCGAGGCGCGGTTGCGCCACGCGCGCGGGCACAGCCTGCCCGACTGGATCGCGTTGAAGAGCGGCGCGATTGGCGTCTTCCCCGACGGCGTGGCCTACCCTACGACCAGTGAGGAAGTGCGCGAACTCATCCGCTACGCCCAGACGACGGGCGCGCGCCTCATCCCCTACGGCGGCGGGACGAGCGTCGTGGGACAGATCAACCCGCTGCCCGGCGAGGCGCCCGTCCTCACCGTGGATATGGGGCGGATGTGTCGCCTGCGCGCTTTCGACCCGGTGAGCCAGTTGGCGACGTTCGAGGCCGGGGTCAGCGGGCCGGATTTAGAGGCAAACCTGCGGGCGCACGGCTGCACGCTGGGTCACTACCCGCAATCCTTCGAGTATTCGACGCTGGGCGGGTGGATTGCGGCGCGGTCGAGCGGGCAGCAATCGCTCGGCTACGGGCGCATCGAGAAGCTGTTCGCGGGTGGGCGCGTCGAGACGCCGGTAGGCCCACTGGAGATTCCCGCCAACGTCCCCGCCTCCGCCGCCGGGCCGGATGCGCGCGAGTGGGTGCTCGGCTCGGAGGGACGGCTGGGCGTCATCACCGAGGCAACCGTGCGCGTCAGCCCGTTGCCGGAACGCGAGGAGTTCCACGCGCTGTTCTTCCCCACCTTAGAGGCTGGGCTGCAGGCCGTTCGCGCCATCATGCAGGCCAAACTGCCGCTGGCGATGCTGCGTTTAAGCACCGCTACCGAGACGGCGACGACGCTGGTTTTGGCCGGCCACGCCTTCCTCATCGGTGGGCTGGAACGTTATCTTGCTTTACGTGGGGCCGGCGACGAAAAGTGTATGCTCATTCTGGGCGTCGCCGGGCGCGAAGTTGTGGCCAAAACGGCGCACAAAGCGGCGCGGGACATCACGGCAGACCACGGCGGCGTGTACGTAGGGCAGACATTTGGCAAGACGTGGCACAAAAACCGCTTCAAGTCGCCGTATCTGCGGGATTCGCTGTGGGAGGCGGGCTACGCCATCGACACGCTGGAGACGGCCACCGACTGGACGCGCGTCCCGGCGCTCATCGAGGCCATCGAGGATGCGCTGCGTTCGGCGTTGCTCGAGCGGGATGAGTTCGTTCACGTGTTCACGCATCTTTCGCACACCTATCCCTACGGCAGCAACGTCTACACGCAGTACCTCTTCCGCCGCGCGAACACGCCCGAAGAGACGCTCGCCCGCTGGCAGGCGCTCAAAACCGCTGCGAGCCAGGTCATCGTCGCGCAGGGGGCCACCATCAGCCACCAGCACGGCGTCGGCGTGGATCACAAGCCGTATCTGGCCGCCGAAAAAGGCGAGGTGGGAATGAAGGGGCTGCGCGCGCTCGTCGCGAGCCTCGACCCGGACGGCATCATGAATCCGGGCAAATTGCTCTGAGCAGATGTCTACCACGAATCTTCACGAATCTACACGACTTTCGAATTCTGTTCGTGAGAATTTGTAATAAACAAGCTAATTTCGCAATAAGCATTCAAAGAATTGTACACGGATTTGACGGATTCTACGGATTGTTTTAAGGAAAAAATCCGTGTTTTCCGTGTTCATCCGTGTACAGGAATTGCATAGCTTCTGACCACTACACCATTCGTGGAAATTCGTGAAGATTAGTGGTTGATTTTGGAGGGTTGCGATGTGGACAAAGGATTGGCGGGATGAGGTTTGGGCGAAGGTGGAGCAGCCGTGGGATGTGCTGATCGTCGGCGGGGGGATCACGGGGGCGGGGATTCTGCGCGAGGCGACGCGCGCCGGGCTGAGGGCGCTGCTCGTCGAGCAGAAGGACTTCGCCTGGGGAACGTCCAGCCGCTCGTCGAAGCTCGTGCATGGCGGGCTGCGCTATCTCAAGGAGGGCAAGATCTTCCTCACGCGCGCCTCGGTGCGGGAGCGCAAGCGCCTGATCGCCGAGGGGCCGGGGCTGATCGATCCCATGGGCTTCCTGCTGGCGACCTACAAGGGCGACTTTCCCGGCAAGCTCACCTACCGCGCCGGGCTGACGGTCTACGACCTGCTGGCGCTGCAATGGAGCCACACGCGCTACAGCCCGGAGGATTTCCGCCTGCTGGCCCCGCACATCGTCGCGGACGGGCTGGAAGGCGGGTTCCGCTACGGCGACGCGCAAACCGACGATGCGCGGCTGGTGCTGCGCGTGATCATCGAATCTGTAGCTGGCGGCGGTTTTGCCATCAATTATGTGTGCGTAGACTCATTACTACGCGAAGATAATCGTGTTGTAGGCGCAGTCCTGCATGACATTGTTTCTGACCGGCATGTAGATGTGCGCGCTAGGGTCGTCATCAATGCGACCGGCGCATGGGCCGACGGACTACGCGAAAAGATCGGCGCGCCGTCGCGCATCCGCCCGCTACGCGGCAGCCACCTCATCTTTCCGGCGTGGCGGCTGCCGGTGAGCCAGGCGCTCAGCTTCCTGCACCCGCTCGACCGCCGCCCGGTCTTCATCTTCCCGTGGGAAGGCATCACACTCGTCGGCACCACCGATCTGGATCACGAACAGCCGCTGAACGAAGAACCGCGCATCACCCCGGAAGAGGTCGCCTACCTTATGGCCGCCGTCGAAGCGCAGTGCCCGCGCCTCAACCTCACACTGGATGATGTGATCGGCGCGTTCGCGGGCGTGCGCCCGGTCATCGGCTCCGGCAAGGCCGACCCCTCGAAGGAGTCGCGGGATCACGTCGTGTGGAACGAGGACGGCTTGCTCACCGTCACCGGCGGCAAGCTGACGACTTTCCGGCTGATCGCGCTCGACGCGCTCAAGGCTGCGCGTCACGCCCTGCCTGATATGCCCGAACTGAAAAGCAATGTCCCCGTGCTCGACAGAGTCAATGTCCCCCTGCCCGGCGCGAAGGGTCTCGATCTCGCGCAACGTCGCCGGTTGCTCGGCAGATACGGCATCCAGGCGCCAGCATTGGCGCACGCGGCGCAGCCCGGCGAACTAGCGACGATCCCCGGCACGCAGACGTTGTGGGCCGAACTGCGCTGGGCCGCTCGCGCCGAGGGCGTCGTCCACCTGGATGATTTGCTGTTGCGCCGGACGCGCCTGGGACTGCTGCTGCCGGAAGGCGCCACGCACTGCCTGGACGACATCCGCCGCATCTGCCAGCCGGAACTAGGCTGGGATGACGCCCGCTGGGACGCCGAGTGCGATGCATATCTCGACCTGTGGCGGTCTGGTTACAGCCTACCTGACAAGGCCACGATCCCCGATTGGAAAGCCGCCGTCGCCCAGGCCAAAGCCGAGCGCGCCATCGCCATTCCGCGCCGCCAAAAACGCATCGTGGCGGGGACGGGGGCGGCGGCCGGGCTGCTGTGCTTGGCAGCCGCGTTAATCCTGCTATACTTCAAACGATGGAAAACCAAACCTACATCCTCGCAATAGACAGTGGGACGCAAAGTGTCCGCGCGCTGCTCTTCGACCTGCGCGGCGCGCTGGTCGAGCGCGTGCGCGTGCCGATCGAGCCTTACACGTCGCCGCAGCCTGGGTGGGCGGAACAGGACCCCGAGTATTTCTGGCAGGCGCTCTGCGAAGCGTGCCAGCGGCTGTGGAAGCAGACGGCGATCCCCAAAGAGGCCATTGCCGGCCTGGCGTTGACGACGCAGCGTTCGACCATCGTCAATGTGGATAAAGCCGGGCAACCGCTGCGCCCGGCTATCGTCTGGCTCGATCAGCGCCGCACGGAGGGCGTGAAACCGGTCGGCGGGCTGTGGGGACTGGCGTTCAAGGCTTCCGGGATGACGGAGACCGTCGCCTACTTGCAGGCCGAGGCCGAAGCGAACTGGATCCGCGCGCACCAACCCGACATCTGGGAGCAAACGCACAAATACCTCCTCCTCTCCGGTTATCTCACCTACCGGCTGACCGGGCAGTTTGTCGATTCGGTCGGTTGCCAGGTGGCCTATATGCCGTTCGATTACAAGGCGCTCGCGTGGGCCAAAGCGTGGGATTGGAAGTGGCAGGCCGTCCCCATGGAACCGGCGATTCTGCCTGACCTCGTCCCCCCCACCCAACGCCTGGGCGAAGTGAGCGCCGCAGCCGCAGCCGCTACCGGCCTGCCTGAGGGACTGCCGATCATCGCCGCCGCCGCCGACAAAGCGTGCGAGGTGATCGGGGCGGGCAGCCTGGAGCCGCACATCGGCTGCCTCAGCTACGGCACCACCGCGACGATCAACACGACGAACACCAAATATGTCGAAGTGATTCCCTTAATCCCGCCCTACCCCGCCGCCGCGCCGGGCCGGTACAGTCTGGAAATCCAGGTGTACCGGGGCTACTGGATGGTCAACTGGTTCAAGCAAGAGTTCGGCCTGCGCGAGCAGCGTCTCGCCGATGAACGGGGCATCATGCCCGAAGACCTCTTCGACGAGTTGGTGGAGCAGGTGCCGCCCGGTTCGATGGGCCTGATGTTGCAGCCATACTGGTCGCCGGGCCTCAAAGTGCCGGGGCCGGAGGCGAAGGGCGCGATCATCGGATTTGGGGACGTGCACACGCGGGCGCACATCTATCGGGCGATGCTCGAAGGGCTGGCCTACGCGCTGCGCGAGGGGAAGGAACGCATCGAGCGCCGCAGCCGCATCCCGATCACCGAATTGCGCGTTTCCGGCGGCGGTTCGCAGAGCGATGCCGCGATGCAGCTCACCGCTGACATCTTCGGCTTGCCGGCGGCGCGCCCGCACATCTACGAGACCTCCGGCCTGGGCGCGGCCATCGACGCGGCTGTGGGGCTGGGGTTGCACCCCGACTTCGACACGGCTGTGCGCGAGATGACGCGCGTCGGCGAGGTGTTCACGCCCAATCCCCAAACACGCGACATCTACGACGGGCTATACCACCGCGTTTACAAGCAGATGTACGGGCGGCTCAAGCCGCTCTACGAGGAGATTCGGGAGATTACGGGATATCCTGAGAAAGTCAGCTAATTCCGCAGATGATAAAGAATATGAAGTAGGGAGTAGGGAGTATGAATCAGGGCCCTTCTTGCTCCCTACTTCTTACTTCTTACTTCTTACTTCTTACTTCTTACTCCCTAACTATGGCAGGCTGAAGCCCAAAATCTGGCTGGAATAGGTGTCCGCTACGTAGAGCACGCCATCGGCAACGACCAGACCACCGGAGAACGTGAGGGTGAGGCCAGAGTTCGCGCCGCTGAGCGCCCACTGGAACGCGCCATCGGGTGTGAAGGCGAGCACGCGACGGTTGAGCGGGTCGCTGACGTAAACCGCGCCCTCCCCCAGGGCAAGGAATGGCTTTTCGTCGGGATTGTCGCTGCCCCAGGTGGGCACACCCCACTGGTACAGAAAAAGGCCCTCGGACGTGAGCGCCTGCGTGCGCCGGTTCCACGTGTCGGCGATGTAGACCACGCCGGTTTCATCAACGGCGATGCCCACGGGTTCGTCCATCTGCCCGGCCCACGCGCCACTGCCGCCGAACTCGCGTAAGAAGGCGCCGCCGGCATCGAAGACCTGCACGCGCTTGTTACCCGTGTCGGTCACGTAGAGTTCGCCGTCCGGTCCAATCGACAGGCCGCGCGGGCCGTAGAAGAGGCCGTGGCCGGCGGGGTCGCCCACCGGCATCTGCGCCAGGGTTCCCCAACTGGTCAGGTAGCGGCCTTGCGCGTCGAACTTCTGGATGCGGTGGTTCCACGTGTCAGCAACGTAGACCGATCCGTCGGCAGCCACGGCGACGCCCCACGGCTCGTTGAACTGACCCGGCCCCACGCCGAACTCGCCCCACGTCTTCAACACCTCACCCTGCGAGGTGACGTGCCAGATGCGATGATTGGTCGTATCCGCGGCGTAAAGTGTCCCGTCGGCGGCGACGGCGATACCGCGCACGGCGGCGCCCGGCAGCGTCGCTGCACTCGCCAGTGGGAGCGTGCGCGCGCCGGCAATGTAAGGATCGGGGATTTGGGTCGCTTGCGGGCGCACGGTCTGCATCACCTGCGCGCCCATCTCGTCGAGGCGATAGCTCCACACCTCCTGCGCCAGGTCGCGCCGCACGTAGAGGCGGAATTCCTTGCGATAGGGCCACGTCTGCAAAGTGAAGGGAGCCACCGGATTCCTGGCCTGCGCGTAGCGGGTGTAGTCGCGTTGCCAGATGATGTCCCACAACGCGGCGCGCATGGCCGGATCGGATAGGATTTCCCGGACGCGCTGTACATTCAAGCCAAAGTAATCCTGGACCGGCCACCAGAGGTATTTGTAATCGAAATAGAGATAGTCGTCGCCCAACACATCTTCGACCGCGGCGTATTGCGGGGTGCCGGCGATGACCACCGGGCACTCGCGCAGCCGGGTCGGGTCGGGCGACATGCCGTAGAAGTAGTTGTTGGGGTAATCCACCATATACCACGTCAACGGCCACGAGCCATCCTCGCCATAGGCCACCTTGACGTCATACGGCGATCCTGTGACCCGCCAGGACACGTCTTGCACCTGCCGCAGCGCCACTTTGATGTCGGGCGCGCCATGCGCGTAGACCATCATCTCCGTCGCCAGGTCGTAGGTGACGAAGTTGAGCCGCGCCATGTCGCGTGTGGTGAGCAGCGCGAGGAAGGTCGCCAGCAGCAGCGCCAACACGCGCGCAATCCAGCCGAAGCTGAAACGCGCGGAGACCCAGACGAACAACCCGCCAAAGGCCAACACGCCGAGTAACCCGCTGATGAGTTTGCCGAACGGTTCCAGTTGCACCAGCGATGGCCCGGCGCTCGTCACGCCGGTTTGCATGGCGACGCGCAAATCCACTGTCGCGCGACTGAACACGGCCAGCGCCGCCAGCGCCAGCGACACGGTGAGGGGAACCAGCCAACCGCGTTCTTTTACGAATGCGCGCCAGTCCACGCCATCGAGAAGTTTGCCCAAGGCCCATCCCGCGAGGAAGACGCTCGGCAAGATGATGTGGACGACCAGCCAGGGCATCTTCTCACCGGCATAGCTGTATCCGACCCACGAGAGCAGCGTCCAACCGAGCAGGAACAAGGGGAAGAAACAATCGAAGTTCAGCGCGGGGACGTCATCCCGCGTCACATCTGCACTGCGCCGGAAAAGTTCCCGTGCTTTCCACAGCGCGCCCACGCCGCCCCCGATCGAGAAGAACACAATCAGGTACTCGTACAGCGGCGCGAGCAGGAAATAGTAATACAAGGGTTGCCCGCCACGTTTCACGCCTTGCTGCGCCAGCCAGTAAGACAGGCCGCCCACCAGTCCAGAGAGCGCGCCATATCCCCAGGTGAAGAAAGTGGTATACAGCACGAAGAAAATAGCGTAGTGGATCAACGCGATGATGGGCCAGTGTCTTTTATTCCACCATACACCGAGAGCAATGGAACCGAGCAAGGTGAGCAACACAATGGCGACAATCCCCGCCATAACCGGCGCGGGCACTTGCGCCAAATTGCCGCTCATCACTGCATCGTAGACGACGGCCATATCCAGCCCGACGACGAACTTGATAAGGAAGGCCGCCCCAAGGGGCAGCGTCAGCGTCCCGATGACCATCAGTACGTCGAAGAGCCGAATGTGACGCATCTTTTCCTCGCCGACGCCGTAGTAGCCGATCACGACGATACTCAACAACATCAGGAACGCCAACCCGGCAGCTATTCGGCCCCACAGCGGCACGGCGATATGCACCATACGGGTGTGACCAGCCTCGTCGAGCGACTGCTCGGCCGCTTGCGCCTGGGCAAAAGAGAGCACAAACACACCGCCCATCACCAGCGCGACGACAAGAGTAATCACGAACACCCTGAACAAAGCCGGGCGCTGCCAGCGCGCGGCGAAGACCTGCCACACGAACGGCACAAACAACAGCGCACCAAAAATGGCAGTGTAGATGTAAGATGCTTCCATCGTGGTATACATCAGGGAAAACCACACCGCCATCCCGTAGAGCCGGCGCGGCTGTCCGTCGTCGAGATAGGCAAGCACATTCCACAGCAACATGACCGCCGTGAACATCAACGATACATCGTGACGGATGTAGCGTGAGTAATAGGATACGGCGGGCGAAAGGAGCAGCAACATAGCGGTTGCCAGTGTTCCATAACGGCCTAACCACTTACGGAATAGCAGCGGCGCCATCACCAACGCGATGCCGGTCAATGCCGGGAAGATGCGTGAGGTGAAATCGTTGGCGCCGAAGAGGAAATAGAAGAAGGCGGTGACTTCAAACAACGAGGGGCCGTGCATCATCGGGTTGTGCTGGAAGCCCTGCCCCTTGTAGAGGTTCCACGAGAATTTGGTGTGGATGCTCTCGTCGTGGCTGATGGCGCGGTCGCCAAGCATGTAGAAACGGCTGAAGAGCGCCGCAATCAAAATCACGATGTAGAGTACGATTTCCCAACGTTTCAGGCGTTCACCGAACATACGATCCCCCTGGTCAGTCAGCTTTGCAAAGGGCAAACCTTCGCAGACGTCCATATACAAATCAACGGACGCATTGTAACATGCTTGCGCGGGATAACAATGCAGGATGTCTCCAAAAGATCAGTTCCGCCGCACACTCACGCCCAAGTTGTCGGCGTGGTCGCTGATGCGCTCCAGGTTGCGCAGCCATTCGACGAAGAGCACATCCGCCTCTGGCGTGCAGACGCCCTCTTCCAGGCGCTGGATGTGTCCCTGGCGCGCTTCGAGATAGAGATGGTCGAACTCTTCCTCCAAATCACAGGCATGGTGCGCCATGTCCCGGTCACGATCACGCAATGCATCCAGAGCGCAGATGTAGGTGGCATGGGCGTGCTTGCACAAGCGATCAATGTCTACCAACGCCTGCGGGCTGAAAACGACTTGATGCTCTATGCGCTTTTGCGCCGCCTCCGCCATATCTTCCGTCAAATCGCCAACCCGTTCAATATCGGTGATGAGATTCTTGATCTGAAAACAACGCCGCTGTTGTTTCACACTGAGGTTCCCTTGTAGCAAGCCGTTGATGAATCCATCCAGCGCCTTACACACCGGATCGACAAATCCGTCTTCGTGATCCAATACCCATTGGATGGCTTCTACATCCTGCTCAAGCATAGCCCGGCGGCTGCAATCCAACATCTGCGCCGTCACCTCGCCGAGCCGGTGCAGCTCACGGAACGCTTCCTGAAGCGCCACTTGCGGAATGCGAAACTGGCGCTCATCAATGTAGGCCGTCAATTTCGCGCTTGCCGCCACGTGACCTTCAGGCACAAGCCGCTCGGACAGCCACGTGATCTGTTTGATAAAGGGGAAAAGCACCACGCTGACGATGACGTTGAAAATCGTATGTGCGTTGGCAATCTGACGTGGCAACAAAGTAGATGTGCTGCTGACCAGGGCGGTGAAGGCATTGATGAAGGGGAGGAAAAGCAACACTCCAAACACATTGATAAGAATCTGCGCAATCGAGGCGCGGCGAGAGGCTCTGGACAGGCGCAACGACGCGATCAAGCCGGTGATACACGTCCCGATGTTCGCGCCGAGCAAAATCGCGATCGCCGCCGGGAGCGTAATGGCGTTGCTGATGCCCATCGCCACAACCAGGCCAGTCACCGCTGAACTGCTCTGCACGATCGCCGTCGTCACCATGCCGGCAAGGATACCAGCGGGGATGTTTTTCCCCATAAACGCCAACCATGTTGCCACCATCGGCGCCTGGGTCAGCACTTTGAGCGCGTCGGACATCAGATTCATCCCCAGGAAGAGCACGCCAAATCCGAGGATGATCTCGCCATACTCGCGCCAGCCGTTTCCCCGCACGAATTCGATCAACACAAAGCCCAGAGCGATAAACAGGAAGCAGAGATCGCCCACTTTGAACGCCACAATCTGCGCCGTCAACGTCGTACCGATCTCCTGCCCCATCATCACGCCAATGGCCTGCTGCAACGTCAGCAGGTTGGCGTTGATCAAGCCGATCATCGTTACCATCAGCAGGCTGCTGCTCTGGATCAAGGCCGTCGCGACAGCGCCGAAGACTGCACCTTTAACGGGTCTGTTTGTCATCCGATCCAGCCAGACCTGGATCTGGTTGCCGGCCAGTTTCTCCATCCCTTCACTGAGTTTATCAACGCCAAATAAAAACAGAGCCATGCCGCCCAGGACTTGCAGTAAATGAAACATGCGCTTGTCCTCCAACAAGTTTCAATGAAAAAGGCCGATTGGCGCACCGCCCCCATTGTACTATAAGTTTGCAATATGCCACGTTGACGCCGGTACTGTGCGTGAACAAAATCGATCTGGCGCAAAACCGCGACGAAGTCCAACGGTCGGTCAGACCTTACATCGCATTGGGGTATCACGTCCTGTTCGCCAGCGCGCTCACCGGGGAAGGCATCACGGAGTTGCGCGCGGCACTGCACGGCAAAACGTCCGTTCTGGCGGGGTTGTCCGGTGTGGGAAAATCCAGCTTGCTCGCGGCGGTTCATCCCGGACTGGACTTGCGCACCGGCGCTGTGAGCACGCACTGGGGCGGGCAGGGACAGCACACGACGACGCAGGTGAATCTGTTCGCGCTGGGCGACGGAGGCTACGTGGTGGACACGCCCGGCATCCGCGAGTTTGCCGTTGCCGGGCTGTTGCCGGCGGAGCTTTTGCGCTTCTATCCGGAGATTGCCGAGGTCGCCGCGCAGTGCCGCTTCGACAACTGCACGCACACCCACGAACCCGGCTGCGCCGTCAAAGCTGCGCTGCGGCAGGGGCGTCTCTCGGTCACGCGCTATCACAACTACTGCCGGATTCTCGAAACGCTGGGCTAAACACCGGGTAGGGCGAACTGACAGTTCGCCCTACTTCCGGCGGATGATGCCCTCCGCCACTTCCAGCAGCAGCGTCTTTTCGCGGAAGCTCTCCGGGAACATCTCCGCGTCAGTGGTGCAGAGGATGGTCTGCTCGACGTTGCCGAGCAGGTTGAGCAGATACGTGCGCCGCGCGCGGTCGAGTTCGGCGAGGACCTCGTCCAACAGCAGGATGGGGGACTCGCGCGTCTCCTGTTCCAGCCAGCGCAGTTCGGCCAGCCGCAACGCCAGGACGACCGTGCGCTGCTGTCCGCGCGAGCCGAACGTGCCCATATCCACGCCGTCGGAGATGAAACGCAGTTCGTCGCGGTGCGGGCCGGTGAGCGTCATGCCGCGGTCGATCTCGGTGCGGCGTTGCTCGCGCAACATCTTGCGATACGCCTCGTGCAGCGCGTCCAGATCGACTGGCGACTCGCCCTCCGTCTCCGGCAGCAACCCGATTTGATAGTCCACCGCAGGCGGGCGCAGCGGATCGAAGTTCGGCTGGTACTGGATTTGCAGCCACGCCGCGCCGCCGGTCAGATCGTGATGCAATTGGTCGGCGTAGAAGGTGAGCGCCTTCACCACGCGGCGGCGGTAGAGCGAGAGCGTCACGCCGGTCTGCACCAGCGTCTCCTCCAACGGCGCGAGCTGGGCGGCATCCCCGCCGAAGTCGCGCAGGTGACGCAGCAAGGCGTTGCGCCGCGAGAGCGCGGTCTGATATTCGCCCAGGGCTTCCACGTAGGCCGGGTAGACTTGCGAGAGCAAATCGTCGAGGAAGCGTCGCCGCCCGGCGGGAGCGCCGCTCACCAGTTCCACATCTTCCGGCAAGAAGACGACAACGTTGAGATGCCCGGCCAAATCCATTTGGCGGATCGTGCGTTGGTTCAGCTTGATCTGCTTCTCCATTCGCGCGCTGCCGTTGCCGAGCGTCTTTTGCTCCAACGCGATCTCGATCAGGTCGGCGCGGTTGCGGTGGACGACTTCGGTTTTGAGGTGGGCGAAAGGCATGGCCGCTTCGACGGCGCGCCAGTGAATCAGGTGTTGGTCGGTGTTGGTCAACGGCGAGCGTCCCACCGCGAGGTAGGCGATGGCTTCCAGCAGGCTCGTCTTCCCCTGCGCGTTGGCGCCCAACAGCAAGATGGGCGAGGCCGGGAGATCGAGTTCCAGCCGGTTGTAGGTGCGAAATTGACGTAAACTGAGACTGCGGATGTGCATAGGGTGTATTTTACCACGAATCCTCACGAATCTTGTAGTAGTCAAGATGATCTTGCAATCACGAAGCGAAGAATCGTACACGGATTTCACGGATTCTACGGATTTTTAGGGAAAGAAATCCGTGTTTTCCGTGTGCATCCGTGTACCAAAATTGCAATATGCTTCTGCCCAGTACAAATCTTCACGAATTGGAAATCTGCAGGTGGGGGTTTGGGGGGGGGGGGGG
>DAOUAY010000035.1:0-1960 GCA_034432995.1 Anaerolineae bacterium
CGCCATAACCACTGCGTTCACCTTCACCCAAACCCACAAACGTGACGGTATGACCGAGGGATTGCAAGGCGCGCTCGAGGTGGTAACCGGCGGCAGTCGGAAACCAGCGATAGCCAAGGGCGATACAAGCGGAGGATTCACTCATGGGTGCAGTACCCGTGTGTAGAAATCGATCAACCGATCGGTCAATCCCGGCCATGAAAAAACTTCCTCGGCAACGCGACGCGCATGGCCGGCCATCGTTGTCGCTTCGGCGTTATGGGTGAGAAGATACTGAATCGCTTGTCCAAACTCTGCGTCCGCAGCCAGAAGACCGACCGGGTGTTCCTCAAGAATCGTGCGAATATCGCCCACAGGGCTGGCAACGACAGGGCGACCGGCAGCCAGATAATCCAGCAGTTTGTTGGGGAGGCGGCCACGGTTTGCCGCACGATCAGACAGCGGCAGACACATCATGTCGGCGCAGCCAAGGTAGAGGCTGACCTGAGCATCGGGTACGAAATCGGTCTGCCAGAGACGGTCAGCGACACCCAGACGCTCAGCTTGCGCCAGCACAGCCGGATTCTTGTGCCCAATCACCATCAGCCAAACATCTGGAAGAGGACGAATTGCGTTCATCACGATCTCCAGATCGCCCTGGCCCATACCGATGAAGCCGACAATGCGCCGTTCCAGCGGAATACCGAGTTGTTGTCGGGCATCACGTAAAGGTACAGGTTTGATGCGATCGATGGCAGCGCCCGTAGGCAAATAGAGCACACGGTCTGGCGCGATACCCAAATCAATGGCGCGCTGGCGCAAAACGGTGCTGATGGTGATGACGCCATCGGCCCAACGTTTCGAACGCTCCTCCCACCATTGCTCGAAGGCGCCTACAGCTGGGATGCGGCGCTTGGGCACATCATTGATCCCACCCGGTCCACCCCACCAATCGGCCCAGTCGGCAATCAATTTCGCGCCGCGCAGTCTTCCAGTAAAACCGGCAAAGGTAGCGTTGGGCTTGTGATCGAACATGTGGATGATATCGTAGCGGTGTGCCAACGCATGGCTCAGGCGAAAAAGGTTATCCGGCGGACCGTAGCCCTCGCCACTGTTGTCCTGTCCCCAACTGGGTGTCGCAGCCATCCGCACGCCATTGACATTCGACCAGGTGACGTGCCAACGATGCTCACGTGAGACCGTCATCAGGGTCACTTCGTGTCCCCGGGCGGCCACTTGTTCAGCCATCGGCATCGCACGATAGTAGGTGCCGCCGAAGCGATAGTTGTGGTTAAGATAGAGAAGGCGCATCTCAGGATAACTTCTGACAAAAGAAAGAATAGAGCTGATCTCTACGACGTTGGTGCTTCCACGCTAATAGACGAAGAACACAGCCGCGTAACCAGGCATACTTGCGCAAATCTATATGCAGACGCCGGCTGAGATGGGCGATCAGGTCATCGTGATTGCCGGGGTAGAAGTTGATGACCGAATCAAATGGATAGAGTTCCACCCGCAGCACAAGCCCGGCGGCGCGAAAAGCGGCGCGATATTCTGCGAGTTTATAAGCATGTTCATCCTGGGTAATTGCTTGGAACGGATGATTGGCCAGGAATTGTTGCCGCTGCGCCTCATTACGCACCACATGCTCGCGAATAGCACAAAATACGCCTCCTGGCAGCAATAACCTTGCCATCGCCTGTACCGTAGCCATAGGGTTTCCAGAATGGTGAAGCGCTTGACGCATATAAATGATGTCATACTCAGCAGCCAATTCAGTCTTATCCATATCACTGTTTATCACCTTGAAATGGACTCCATCTTGTCCTATCAACCGACGTGCGCCGCGCAGACCGGCTAACTCACCCTCACTGATATCCACACCAGTCACCGTATATCCGGCACGTGCCAAAGCATAGGAAGCTAACCCATTGCCACAGCCAACATCGAGCACCTTGACAGTGGCACTGGCGGGCTTTCC
>DAOUAY010000036.1:0-2590 GCA_034432995.1 Anaerolineae bacterium
GGAATGTTTTCATCGATGCAGATGCCGTGGGGCATCCGTTTGAAAGCGTGGATCGAACTGATATGCACCATCCGCCGCACATTGGCCCGCAGCGCAGCCTGTGCGGTGTTGCGGACACCCTCCACATTGACTCTGCGCATCAACGTTTCTGCGCCGGGCAGAATGGAAATGACGCCTGCCAGGTGATAGACGACATCGACGCCGTCCATCGCCCGGTCCAACGATGCAGGATCGAGGACATTGCCGACGACGTACTCGACCTCCAAGCCTTCCAGCGACGCGCAATTGTCGTTGGGGAGCACCATCGCGCGCACTCGCTGCTTTTGCGCCAACAGTTCGCGCACCAATACATTTCCCACATGGCCTGTAGCGCCCGTTACCAAAATCATAGTCACCTCCGGTCAAACAGTATAAGATAATGAGTGCCGAAAAATCCGTTGGTTCTACACGCGGCGCTACCGTCGCTTTGTCCGGCTTGTTAATCTGCGCGTCGGTTTTGAGGAAAACCGGCTAACTAATATATAACCTATTATACCTCGATTCACCGGTGGGTCAATTCCGCTAGGGCTTTATCATTCTCGTTAAACGTCCCATTGTGCGCTTCGAGTGGTTCGCCAGAACCACGTCCGACACCACCGCGTGGCTTAAAGCGGGGAACTGGCGTTCCCCTCGAAGCGAGAATGATAAGACCCTACAATTACGCCAATCGGACTTTCGGTGTATACTATGCAGAATGTCGAACTCAGGGAGGACGTATGGCAAAACGTTTATCCGTCATCGATGTGGATCGCTGTGTGGGTTGCCAGATGTGCATGTTCGCGTGTACGCGGCGGACGGGTAATGGCGGGCTGGAGAACGCGTGCATCCATGTGCGCTCGGCGGGCGGTATCCGCAAAGGCTTTATCGTCATTGTGTGTCGCGCCTGCCCGGATCCGCCTTGCGCGCGCGTTTGTCCCACGGATGCGCTGACCCCGCGTGAAGGCGGCGGTGTGCGTTTCAAGGCCAACTTGTGTATTGGCTGCTATAACTGTGTCGAAGCCTGCCCGTTCGGCGCGGCGCTGTGGGATGAAAGCCAGCACAAACCGCAGATTTGCGTCTATTGCGGGTATTGCGCGGATTATTGTCCGTATGATGTGATTGCGTTGGAGGAGGTTTAGGGTTGTGGGTTAAGGGTTGTGGGTTGAAGATTAGGAGGGCACGATATGGGGAGTGCGGGGAAGATCGAGAAGTTTGAGGATATTCTAGGATGGCAGAGTGGGCGTGAGATATGCAACCTTGTATATCGGCTAACGCAAACTGGTTCATTTAGTCGGGATTATGGATTGCGCGATCAAATGCGACGGGCGGCTGTTTCCATTATCTCGAATATAGCAGAAGGTTATGAAAGTCAAAACAATCGCACGTTCGTTCGTTATCTCTTTATCGCTAAGGGTTCTGCTGCGGAGGTTCGTGCCCAAGCCTATATTGCTCTGGATCAAGGATATATTACCCAAGAGAACTTCGATACTCTTTATCAACTCACCGATCAAACCAGCCGCCGCATCCGCGGTCTTATTGTTTACCTCGAGCAATATCCTGCTGGTTTCCCACAACCCAAAACCCACAACCCATAACTGGACTGAGCGGAGGTTATCATGCTAACAAATGATCCATTACAGCGAGTCCTTTACATCGATCTCACCCGCCGCACCTTCGACGTGCGCGAGCGCCCCGAGCTTTTCGATGAGAGTTTGGGCGGGAGCGGCGTTGGTATCCGCCTTTTAGAGGAAGAGTGCCCCGCCGGAGCAGATCCGCTGGGGCCGGAGAATCCCATCATCTTCGCCGTGGGGCCGCTGGTGGGATTGTACCCGCTGGCCTCCAAGACCGTGGCGATGTTCAAATCGCCGCACACCGGCAACCTGGGCGAGAGCCACGCCGGCGGGCGCAGCGCCGTCTCGATCCGTATGGCGGGCTACGGCGCGGTGGTGATTCGCGGCGCGAGTGCCATGCCTGTATATCTCGTCATCGACGAAGACGGCGTGCGCTTCCGCGATGCGAGCGCCCTGTGGGGGACGCGCAGTAGCTACACTACCGGCTCCGTGTTGCGCGTGCGCGAGGGAGGCAGCGGCACCCGCTCGATCATGCGCATCGGGCGCGCGGGCGAGCGGCTGGTCAGCTACGCCTGTGTGATTACCGAAACTTATCGCCATTTCGGGCGATTGGGATTGGGGGCCGTGTTTGGTAGCAAGCAACTCAAAGCCCTGGTCATCGAAGGGAAGCGCAATCTGCCTGTGGCCGACCGACGCGCCTTCCGCCAAGCCTACGACGCGATCTACAAAGCCGCCGTCGAGTCACCGCTGATGCAGAAATATCACGAATTGGGCACGCCCATCAACGTCATTCCGCTGGATGCCATCGGCGCGCTGCCCACGCGCAACCTGCAATCCGGGCGCTTCGAAGGCGCGGAGGCCATCTCCGGCGAGAACCTGGCTGCCAATTACCTGGGCCGGCGCGTGGCGTGCGCGCATTGCCCGGTGGCCTGCATCCACCTGGCCGCGCTGCGCCTCCCCTATCCCAACGATTCGTATTTTTACAAGACGTTGATGCTCGG
>DAOUAY010000037.1:0-1970 GCA_034432995.1 Anaerolineae bacterium
CTCCATCTCGGCGATGACGTCGCCATCGACGCAACCGCTGCTCACCGAACCGGCCACATCGCCCTCGGCGGTGATGACCATCCGCGTCCCAGGCCCGCGCAATGACGATCCCCGCGTCTCCACAATCGTTGCCAGCGCGAAGTCCGTCTTCCCGGCCTCCTGCCAGCGTTTCACATCCGTCGAAATGTCACGCATAGTGTCACCTCTGGAACAACCACAGAGACACGGAGCGCACAGAGTTTTTTCTCCGTGTTCTTTGTGGCTCCGTGGTGAAATTACTTTCAGTCACGCTTGGATTTTCCCCACGTATACGAACGCAAAGTGCCGTCGGCGAAGACGCGCACGACTTCGAAGCGCACGCGCCCGGCTTCGACAGCCTTGGCGATCTGGCGCTGACCATCGGTCAGCATCGACTTGCCCTGCTTGATGTCCAGGATGACGATTTCCAAGTCGCCTTCGACGTCCCCATCCTTGAGCGCGCTGTACCCATCGAACACCACGTAGTCCACCGGATCGCCGAGAAAACGCGCATCGGCGGGCCAGTAAGCAAACCCCGGCAACAGTGGCGCTATCTGCTCGGCCATTTTCCCCTTGAGGACGGCGCGACTCTGTTCCGCGCCCTGCCGGCGCGCCGAAACGACCGTCTCCGTATGCTGGCCTTCCAGTTCCTGGATGCGCGCCTCGTAATGTTGCACCAGGCGCGCGCGCGCGGCCTCGGCTCTGGCGCGGTACGTCGCGTCGATCTCGTCGCGCAGGTCGCCGCGCTCGCCTTGATCCCGCGTGCGCAACAGCACATACGCGATCACCACGCCGATCACCAGGCCAATGAGCAGGTAGACGATGTCCATTTATCCCCAAAACAACGGTTCGCGCCGCAGATATACGCCTGAACTCGCTTCACCCACAAATTCACCGTCGCGCACCAGGAACGTTCCGCGCCGCAGTGTAGACACAACGCGCCCTTGCACGCGCATCCCCTCGTAAGGCGTGTAGCCGGCTGCCGAGTGCAAGTGCAGAGCGGCAAGCGTATCGGTAGGCGTGGGATCGTACAACACGATGTCGGCATCGGAGCCGGGGAGCAGCGCGCCCTTGCGCGGCCACAGGTTGTAGACCTGGGCCGGGCCGGCGGATAACAATCGTGCGAGGTCGGTCCAGTCGATATATCCATCGCCCACACCGTAGGTCGCCATCAACGGGAGCAGCGTCTCCAAACCGGGCAGACCGCCGGGCGTCTTGGTGAAATCATCGAGGGCCGTCTTCTGTGCCAGTATGTAATCGCAATGATCGGTGCCAATCATATCCGGTACGCCCTCCGCAACCAGCGCCCAGAGTTTCTCCCGCTCGCCCGGATCACGCAGCGGCGGCTGAAGGATGTAACGCCACGGTTCGCTGCCCTCGTAGAGGGTGTTGTCGAGCAGAAGGTACTGCGGGCACGTCTCGCAGAAAGCGGCCTGTCCCCGCGCGCGCGCAGCCACCACCAGCGCCGTCGTCGCCCCGACCGAATTGTGCGCAATGACGACGGGAGCGTGCGCGGCTTCGGCCAGCAGCAACACGCGGGCGGCGGCCTCCTGTTCGGCCAGCGCGGGACGCGCCGCACCGTGGTAACGCCAACCGGTATCCCCTGCCTCGATGAGCGCCTGCGTCTGCGCCGTCACCAGCGCGTCATTTTCGCAGTGGACGAGCGTCGTCAGCCCATAACGGCCTGCCGCCTCGAGCAGGCGCAAGAGCGTCGCGTCGTCCGCGTAGTAATTGGGGCGATAGGTGGTATACAGCTTGATGCTCTGGATGCCCAGATCGACCAGATCGCCCAATAACTCTTCCTGGCCCGGCGGGACGTCCGTCACCATCATGTGGAACGCATAATCAATGTGGGAAGGCGCGGCCTCGGCCAGACGCGCCTCCAGCGCCTCAGCGAAGCTCTGCCCCGGAAACTGCGTGGCAAAGTCCACGACCGTGGTCACACCGCCGAA
>DAOUAY010000038.1:0-2111 GCA_034432995.1 Anaerolineae bacterium
TTGATTCATTATCTCAAAGCGACAACGATAGAAGTAGGCTTGTTATTCAACTTTGGTCCTGAACCTCAATTCAGACGTAGAGTCTACGATAATGACAAGAAGGGCGCACTGAGTTGGATAAAAGCGTAAAAAATCCGCCTTTTCCGTGCTCATCCGTGTACCAAATGAATGCGATTTTAGATTTCCTGTCGTACTGGTTCGATGGGTTGACGAAGGGATTGGAACGGCTGGATGCGGCGACGCGCACGACGCTTTTGCGGGAGTGCGGGCAGGCGTGCGCGCGTTCGTATACCGCGCAGGTGTTCCGGGAATCCTGGGAACGGGCCGGTGGCGACGTGCCGCGCTTTCTGGCCGAACTGGCGGCCCGTTTCCCCGCGTCGACCTACATGTTGCGTGACGACGGCACAATCGAAGTGCGCCTTGGCGCCTGTGGGTGCGATCTCGTGCAGTGCGGTTGGGTGACGTCGCCCCTGTTGTGCGAATGTTCGGCGCACAACCTGCAAGCGAATTTCGAGGCGGCGTTGGGAACGCCGGTGACGGTGACGTTGCGGGCATCGCTCCTGCGCGGCGGCGAGGCCTGTCTGTTTGAGGTGCAATTGACTCGATAAATCGAAGAACCTGCGGAAATTCTGTGAACTTTCTCCTCCTAGGGTGCATGTAACCCATAGATCGACACAACAAATAGATTCCATTAGCTTGATCGACAGGAGGAGAACAATGAACCGCATATTTCGTATCGCAACTGCTGTGTTAGTTTTGGGTACCACGCTTTTGTCGGGCTGCAGGATGGCCTCTCATGCCACCCCGGCGCCGGCTGTCACCCGCGAAGCCTACCGGCTGCCACAGCCCACCGCCACGGCAGGCGAGTATGTCGTGGTAAAGACCGTCGAAGTCGAAAAAGTTGTGGAAGGCGTTGTCCCCGGCGCTTCCACGGGCGGCACCGACGAGCCGAACGACCAGCCCTACGGTGACGTCTTCTTCGAGAACTACGGCGTCAACCCGCGCATCGATGCGGAGGATGACCGGTTTTCCACTTTCGCCGTCGATGTGGACACGGCCTCGTACACCGTGATGCGGCGCGTCATCCGCGACGGCTACCTGCCCGACAAGGACTCGGTGCGCGTCGAGGAGTACGTCAACTTCTTCGAGCAGGGCTACGAAGTGCCCAGCAAGAGCGCCTTTGGCATCGCCATCGACGGCGCGCCTTCGCCCTACGTGGAAAACTATCATCTGGTCCGCATTGGCCTCAAGGGCTACGAAGTCCCGGCGAGTGAACGGCCCGACGTTGTGCTAACCTTCGTCATCGACGTGTCTGGCTCGATGAATATGGAGACTCGCCTGGAACTGGTCAAAGACGCGCTGGAATTGCTGGTCGAGCAACTGCGTCCCACCGATGAGATCGGCATCGTCGTCTACGGGAGCAACGCGCGGGTGGCGCTGGAACACACGCCCGTAGAAAACGCCAGCGCGATCCTGCGCGCTATCCGTCGCCTGGAGGCAGAAGGCGCGACGAACGCCGAAGAGGGGCTGCGGAAGGCCTACCGCCTGGCGCGCAAACACTTCAACCCCGAGGCGGTCAACCGGGTGATCCTCTGCTCCGACGGCGTCGCCAACGTGGGCCGCACCGGGCCGGACTCTATCCTCAAGGAGATCCGCGAATACGCCGGGAAGAACATCTACCTGACGACGGTTGGGTTTGGAATGGGCAATTTCAATGACACATTGATGGAACAGTTAGCCAATGACGGTGACGGGTTCTACGCCTACATCGACGACATCAAAGAGGCTGAGCGACTCTTCGTTCACCGACTGCCCTCGTCTTTGCAGGTGATCGCCCGCGACGCCAAGGTGCAGGTCGAGTTCAACCCGGACGTGGTGAGCCGTTATCGCCTCATCGGCTACGAGAACCGCGCCGTCGCCGATGACGACTTCCGCAACGATGAAGTGGATGCCGGCGAACTTGGGCCGGGGCACAGCGTCACCGCCCTGTACGAGGTGAAGTTCAAGGCCGACGCCGATCCAGAGACGCCCGCGCTCACCGTCTACATGCGCTGGGAAGACCCCAACACCGGAGAAGTGACCGAAATCAAGCGCCGCGCCGCGCGCGCCGA
>DAOUAY010000039.1:0-6269 GCA_034432995.1 Anaerolineae bacterium
GAGGAGATCCGCCAGCACGTCATCAGCGACTTCCAGAAGGCCGGGGCCACCGGCGGCCTGGAAATCGCCACTGCCGGTTCCACGCCGGCCGGCGTCGGCGTCGGTCGTATGCGCTGGCTGATGAAAGTCGTGCAAGAGGAGTGCCGGTACTGAGACACGAATAGCGAATAGCGAATAGCGAATTACGATCTGCAATTCGTAATTCGTAATTCGTAATTCGTAATTCGTAATTCGCTCATTTGCCATTCGCCATTTGCCATTTTGGAGGACTCTATGACGATCAACATTCGCTTTGCCGAATCGGATTGGGAGCGCGTTGCGCGTGACTGGAATGCGTGGTGGGCCGGGGAATTGGAACGCCCGCTGGTAGTTTTAGAGACCGTCGATCCGGTTGAGGCCGACTGGTCGCAACTGACGAAGTACGGCCTGGATACGCCTGTGGACGAGATCCTCGACAACTGGGAGCGCATCCTCGAAGCCGCCTACTGGCTCGGCGACGCCTTCCCTAAATGGTGGGTCAACTTCGGCCCCGGCACCATGGCCGCGTTCCTGGGATCGCGCGTCTCGTGGACGCCCGACACGACCTGGTTCTGGCCGCTGGAAGGCGTGAGCAGCCTGCGTGACATCCACCTGCGCTATGATCCCGACAATCCCTGGTGGCGGCGCGTGCTGGAAATGACGCAACGGGCCGTGGAACGCTGGGGCGATCAGGTACTCGTCGGCATTGCCGACATCGGCGGCAACCTGGACATCCTCGCCAGCCTGCGCACCTCGGAGAAGCTGCTCTTCGACCTGACCGACGCGCCGGAGGAAGTGGATCGGCTCGTGAGCGAAATCACCCCGCTGTGGCTGCGCTACTACGACGAACTGTACGCCATCACCAGCGCCGCCGGACGTGGCAACGCCTGCTGGGGGCCATGCTGGTCGCCGGGCAAGGGCTACATGCTGCAATCCGACTTCTCGTACATGATCTCGCCGCGCATGTTCAAACGCTTCGTCCTGCCTGACCTGACGGCGTGCTGCGCGCATCTGGACTACGGCTTCTATCACCTGGACGGCAAAGGCGAAATCGCGCACCTGGATCACCTGCTCGGCATCGAGCGGCTGCGCGGCATCCAATGGCAGCCCGGCGACGGCCAGCCGCTTGCCGACGGCTGGCTCCCGCTCCTCAAACGCATCCGCGACGGCGGCAAACTGTGCCAGATTTATGTGGATTGTAAAGGCGCGCTCACCGTCCAGAATGAACTCGGCGGCAAAGGCTTCCTGATGCACATCGTCGAGCGGGTGACGCCGGAAGCAGGCGCGGCGTTTCTGAAAGAGTTGCGGGGGAATTAGAGATTGATAATGGAAAGCTAAGGAGGAATTCGAAAATGGTACCAGAAATGGCAACCGGATATCAACTTTCGCCGCCCAAGTACTTGGATGAAGCTGTAAACCGCATCGTGCGCCAATTCAGGCCACTGCGCGTTATCCTGTTTGGTTCGTGGGCGCGGGGAGACGCACAGCCGGATAGCGATATAGACTTGTTGGTGGTTTTGCCGCATGTAGACAACAAACGTCAGGCTGCCATCCGCATTGGCAATGCCTTGAGCGACTTACCCGTGAGCAAGGATATCGTGGTCACTACACCGGAAGAAATCGCCGTAAGAAGCCACATTGTTGGATCGATACTACAACCAGCGGTAAAAGAAGGAAAGGTGCTCTATGAACATTCCTGAAGCAAAACGTTGGCTAATTTACGCACAATCCGATCTGGATGCGGCACAGGTCCTTATGCAAAGCCACGAAGCCTACCCGCGACAAATCTGCTTTCTGGCTCAACAAGCCGCCGAAAAGTCGCTCAAAGCCATTCTGGTCTTGCTGGAACTCAAATTCCCTTACACGCACGACCTGGATCACCTGCGCGAAATCATACCACCTGGCTGGCGTGTGAAAGATGCTTTTCCCAAACTGTACGCGCTTTCTATTTGGGCGATTGACGCTCGTTACCCTGACGATATGCCTGATGTCGTCGAGGCCGATGCGCAGGAAGCATTACAACTTGCCAAAGCGATCCATCAAACGATCATAGACGACATCAAGGAGCAAGGAGTACAACTTTATGACTGACAAACTCACCCAATACCGCCGCGCCGACGCTCCCCTACCCGCAACGAATCGCCTCTGGCCCCTCTACGGCGCGGGGTTCGAGAATCTCGGCGTGGACGGCAAACCGATTACCGTCCCGATGCCCGCATACGGCCCGGACGAGCTGCTCGTGCGCCACGACGCCTGCGGGCACTGCTTCTCCGACATCAAGGTGATCAACGCGGGACAGAACCACCCGCGCATCCATCGCACCATGCGCGAACGGCCGGTCATCCTCGGCCACGAAGTGAGCATCACCGTCGTTGGCGTGGGTGAGGCGCTGCGCGACCAGTACAAAGTCGGCGACCGCTTCATCGTCCAGGCGGACATCTTCTACAAAGGCGAAAACTGCTCCTACGGCTACGAAATAGACGGCGGCCTTTCCGAATACACCGTCATCGACCAGCGTGTGCTCAACGGCGACCACGGCAACTACCTCATCCCGATCCAGAAGGCCGAGACCGGCTACGCCGAGGCCGCGCTGACGGAACCCTGGGCGTGCGTTATCGCCGCGTACCAACTGCGTTACCGCACTGCGCCGCGCGCCAACGGGACGATGTGGATCATCGGCACGGAGCGCGCCAAACCTATGTACACCTTCAGCCAGGGCTTCGACGAGGCTGCCCACCCCGCCAAGCTGCTGCTCACGAACGTGCCCGCGCCCTTCGCCATGTGGCTCCGCGAGCGCGCCGCGCACCTGGGCATCCCCGTGGAAGACATCCCCGAATTGCCCGACCCAACCACTGTCGAAACCGACGACGCGCCCGTCTCTCCGGCGGAAACGACCGGCGGCAGCGGCAAAGGTGTGGACGACATCATCCTCCTCGGCGCGGACCCCGACCTCATCGAGCGCGCCAGCCCCAACCTGGCGAGCTACGGCATCATGGCGCTGATCGCCGACGCGCCTATGCCGCGCAAGGTCAAACTCGACGTGGGGCGCATCCACTACAACCGCTGGCTCTACGTCGGCGGTACTGATACCGACATCGCCAAAGCCTACAGCGACACGCCCGCGCGCTCGACGCTCAAGCCGGGTGGGCGCGCGTGGTTCGTCGGCGCGGGCGGCCCCATGGGACGGATGCACGTCCAGGCGGCGATTCAATCCGCAGACAGTCCGGCCATCATCGTCTGCACCGACGTCAGCGACCTGCGGCTGGACGATCTCTGCACCAGCTTCAGCCTGGAAGCGCAGAACAAGGGCATCGCCTTCATCTGCCTCAATCCGATGAACAAGGAAGCCTACGCCGCCGGATTAGCGCCGTTCTGCGAAACCGGCTTCGACGACATTATGGCGCTCGCGCCGGTCACACCCGTCATCGCCGACGCGGCGACCTACCTGGCTCCGCAAGGCGTGATGAACATCTTCGCGGGCGTGCCGCGCGGCAAATTCGCCGACATCGACCTGAGCGACGCCTACCTCAAGCAGGCGCGCGTCATCGGGCACTCAGCCTCGACCATCGAAAATATGCGCTTTATGCTGGATCAGGCCGAAACCGGACAACTCTCGCCCAACCGCTCCGTCGCCGCCATCGGCTCGCTGGAAGCCTCCTACGACGGCCTCAAAGCCGTAGACGAGACGCGCTTCCCCGGCAAAATCGTCATCTACCCGCACATCAAACCGCTGCCCCTCACCGCACTGACCGAATTGAAGGACGTGCTGCCCACCGTCGCGGCCAAACTCAAGGACGGGCGCGAGTGGACGACGGAGGCCGAGGCGGAATTGCTGCGGGTGATGTTGCCGTAGCAAATGGCAAATGGCGAATGGCAAATAACAACACACAACTCCCGCCGCCGCTGATGACGTCCGAGCTGGGATCGTTCGCGCGGGCGACGATTGTGGAACGCAAGCCGGAGATTATCCGGCGGGTGATCGCCGATAACGCCTATCCACCGGAGATCGTGGCGGCGCTCGAAGCGTTCCGGGACGAAATCGCGCACGGCGTCATCGCACCGCTGCGCGAGGATGCGCCGGACGTGGACTTCTGGAACGCGCATCAGGCGCGCTACGCCGACAAGACGTGGCTCGAAGTCCCGTGGTACTTCGCCGAGACGTACTTCTACCGGCGGCTGCTGGAGGCCACGCGCTACTTTCAGCCGGGATCGTGGCGCGGCGTGGACCCCTTCGCGCCGCAGAAACGCGCGCAGGAAGCCGCCGCCATCGCGCAACTGGCCACCGTGTGGCCCGCCATCGAGCAACTGCCGCCGGACGAGCGTTTCGTGCTGCTCCTGCACTCCGCCCTGTGGGGCAACCGCGCCGACCTGAGCAACTTCACCGTCAAAGAGAGCGCGCATCGTGGGTTGGACGCTCACACCGAGCGCGTCAACTTGTTGATTGACGATACCAACACTCTCTTAGCCATTCGCTGGGGCCGGTCTCCGACCGCGCCCCCCGCAGCCATACCTGCGCTGGCTCGGTCAGAGACCGGCCAGAGCATAGGCAAAAAATCCGTTGACACTGTCGCCTTCATCAACGACAACGTCGGCGCGGACAGCCTCTTCGACCTGGCGCTGGCGGACTTTCTGCTCACGCACGGCTGGGCGCAGCGCGTCGTCTTCTACCTCAAGAACCAGCCCTTCTTCGTCTCAGATGCGATGCCGGAAGACATCGAACTCGTCATCCGCCAACTGCAAAGCACTAAAGAACCCGCCGTCGCGCACCTCGGCCATCGCCTCCACCAATCCCTGATTACCAATCACCTGTTACTGATTACCGACCCCTTCTGGACAAGCTGCCTGAGCTTCTGGGATCTGCCGCCCACCCTGCGCGCTGACCTGGCCCGCGCCGATTTGCGCATCCTCAAAGGCGACGTCAACTACCGCCGCCTCTTCGACGACCGCCACTGGCCCCACCACACGCCCGTCGAGCACGCCGACGCCGCCTTCCCCCGCCCCTACCTCCTCCTCCGCACCCTCAAAGGCGAAATCATGGTCGGCTTACCGCCAGGCCAGGCCGAAAGCCTCACAGCAGAAGACCCAACCTGGCTTATCAATGGCAAAAGAGGCATTGTGCAGCTCGTCAAAAATCAAACCACGAATCTTCACGAATCTCCACTAATTTTTCTTGATTCGTGAAGATTCGTGGTGAAGAATAAGGAAAACCCCTTATGGAGAAAACGCTAAAAGACAAAATCGCTATTGTGACTGGCGGCGCGCAGGGACTTGGCGCGGCGCTTTGCCATAGACTCGCACGCGAAGGAGCGCACATCGTTGTGGCTGACCTAAACCTGGAAGGCGCGGAGACGACTGCCGCCGAGGTCGCCGCGCAGACCGGGCAGCGCACGCTCGCGGTGCAGGTGGATGTGACCGACGAGGCGCAGGTTGCCGCCATGATTGATCGCACGGTCGCGGAGTTCGGACGGCTGGACATCCTCGTCTCCAATGCCGGCATCCTCATCTCCGGCGCAGCGGATCAGTTCGATGTGAAGAAATGGCAGGCCGTCATCAACGTCAACCTCGTCGGTTACTTCCTCGTCGCCAAGCACGCCATCCGCGTGATGAAACCGCAGCACAGTGGTATAATCATTCAAATCAATTCCAAATCCGGCAAGAAGGGCAGCTTCAAGAATTCCGCCTACGCCGCCTCGAAGTTCGGCGGGATCGGGTTGACGCAAAGCCTGGCGCTGGAACTCGCCGAGGAGGGCATCCGCGTCAACGCCGTCTGCCCCGGCAACCTGCTCGATTCGCCGCTGTGGACGGAATCGCTATTCAAACAGTACGCGCGCAACCAGGGCATCACCGAAGCCGAAGTGCGCCAGAAGTACATCGATCAGGTGCCGATGAAGCGCGGCTGCACTTACGAAGACGTCTGCAACGTCGTCGTCTTCCTCGCATCCGATCAGGCCAGCTACATGACCGGCCAAGCCATCAACGTCACCGGCGGGCAGGAAATGCAGTAGAAAACTGTCAGCAGATTAAGCAGACTGAGCAGATTCCGAAAATCATTCGACTCTGGACTTTGGACTTTGGACTATTTCTAAAAGGAGGTTGTATGAAAGACAGGATAGAGGCTGCCCTCAAAAGCAGCAAAGCGGATTACACCGAGATCCGCCTGGAGGAACGGGAGGCAACCACCGTCTCCTATCGCGGCGCCGACCTGGAAAACGCCGGCGCCATCATCGATGCCGGCGGCATCGTGCGCTGCC
>DAOUAY010000040.1:0-31792 GCA_034432995.1 Anaerolineae bacterium
TTGGAGTGGAGTCGCGCCCGGAAACGCTATGAGCGACAAGGATTACTGGTAGAGGAAGAAGCGTTACAAGCCGCCGAAGCAGCATGTCTCCAAGACAGTGAAGCGCGCGAGAGGCGCAGACTGCGTCAAGCAGAGCAACGCATTGCACTCGATCAGGAGTACGTGAATCGCTTCGCGCAGCGGGTGCGCGAGTTGTTTCCAATGTGTCCTGAAGGCGCGGAACGGGCGATTGCAGAACACGCCTGCCTGAAATACAGTGGGCGCGTGGGGCGCACAGCGGCAGCCAAGAAACTGGATGAAGAGGCCGTTCGACTCGCCGTCATCGCCCACATCCGGCATGAGGCCACAAGTTACGATGCTCTATTGGCGCAAGGGTTCGAGCGGTGGGAGGCCCGCGCTGCCGTGGCCGGTGAAGTGCAGGCCATCGTATTTCAGTGGGCGTTTTCACAGGCAAACGAGGATGTATAATGAAACACTACCGCTGGGGCATAATTGTCTTGACAGGTATCATAATACTGATGTGCCTGCAAGTTTTACGAACACAATTACAGCTCAGCCCAACGCCGACCACGTCGTCAATCACTCCGCACACCATAGAGCCGAGCGAATGTACTCCAGTCGTGGTTACGAGAGTCGCAACGCCCACTCGTGCAGCGGAATCGACGCCAGGCATTTCAGACGATAAAACGCTGGTGTATGAACGTATAAGCGCATTATGCAGCATAGAAGAGTGCATGTTCGAAACCGACTACGCGCTCGACAAAGATTATCCCATTGGGACGGCTACCATTGCAGGGTACTACACACAGATCGAGAAAGCGGGCTTCGATGACATCGAGCATGTTTGCGATAGCTTTGTCATTGTCGGTGGTTCACAAGCAATCATCGAGTCGGTTTTGGCTCTGGTGAACTCGGGCAACTCCGTCTACAGCAAGAACGAACGGAACCAGCCGGTAATCAGCCTCGATCTTGCTACACTGAACGAATTGGAAACAGAGCACATCTTGAACTCGACGCCAGATAAGCCGGTTGAGATAATCGTGCTGGCGAATTCTCCTACGTATATGGGCGTTGGCGCCTGCTTTACACGTTTCGAGATCCTGAGAGTGAAGAAATAGCTGCGGATCTGCAAATCGATAGTCGCCCCAAATTAGTGGAGATTCGTGGCTTAGTCCAGTGGAGGTTTTATGAAAATCACCGACGTTTCCCTCTTCAAAGTGCGCGGCGCGTACACTGGGCTGTACTTTCTGCCGGGCGACCGGCAGGCGCAGATGATGGACATCTACCCGGAGTTCAACGCGCAGGCGATGTCCGGCCGGCGGCGCGACGAAGGGCCGGAGATCATCAGCGAAATCTACGTCGAAATCCTCACCGATGAGGGGCTAAGCGGCCTTTTCGGCCCCATCGAGGATTACCAGGCGTTCATCATCCACAAGTTCCTGCGGCCTTTCCTCGTGGGGCGCGACCCGTTGGCGACAGAACTGCTCTACGACCAGATGATCCGCCTGCACCGGCACGGGCGCTCCGGGATGTTCATGACCGGCGTGAGCGTGACCGATTGCGCGTTGTGGGACCTCAAGGGCAAAGCGTGGGGCCAGCCGATCTACCGACTGCTCGGCGGGCCGACGCGCACTGTAGTTCCCGCCTACGCCAGTATGCTCGGCTACAGCGTCGAGCCGGAAAACGCCGCCGCGATCGCGCTCGATTTCCGGGATCAGGGCTACGCCGCGCAGAAGTGGTTCTTCCGCTACGGTCCCGGCGACGGCGAGGCCGGCATGGCGAAGAACGTGGCGCTGGCCTACGCGCTGCGCGAGGCGCTGGGGCCGTACTATCCGCTGATGTTCGACGCCTACATGGGCTGGGACGCGCAATACGCGACGCAAATGCTCCACCACCTCAACCTGCTCAACGTCACCTGGGTCGAGGAGCCGCTGCCGCCGGAGCGCATCGGCAGCTTCCAGCGACTCAAAGGCGCGGCGAGTACCCCGCTGGCGACGGGCGAGCACGTCTACACCCGCTGGCAGGTGAAGGAGTTGCTGGTCAACAATGCCATCGACTTCGTGCAGACCGATCCCGATTGGACGGGCGGCATCACCGAGTTGGTGAAAATTTGCGCGCTGGCCTCGGCCTTCGAAGCGCCTGTCGTGGCGCACGGGCACTCGCTGCTGGCGGCGCTCCACGTCGCCGGGTCGCAGTCGCCCGCGGTCGTGCCCTACGTCGAATACCTCGTCCGCCACCAGGCGCGCAAGCAGTTCTTCCACAGACCGCAATATGCGCCGGAGTACGGTCGCATCGCCTTGCCGGAGCTGCCCGGCCTGGGTTTGGCGCTGGATGAGACTAAGATCGAGGCGCGGGAGGCGCTTTAACCTGACTGGTACATCGCGGCAGAAGTCCCGCTCCGGTTAGCTCTGCTTGAAGCGGATCGTCAGATCCGCGGTACTTGCGAGCCACCCGGGATCTGACGATCCCTGGCAAGCATAAACTGGAAAGGATTTGTGCCATGCGATACTAGCGTCTACCTGACTAACGACAATCAGACGATCCCCTCAAAGGAGTAACCCTATGTCAACATTCAAAGACGACTTCATCGAAGCCAACGGCATCCGCCAGCACTACTGGCGTACCGGTGACGCGACCAAACCAACGCTCGTGCTGTGTCACGGCGTCACCGACAACGGCTTGTGCTGGACGCCCGTGACGCGCGCGCTGGAGAACGACTTCGACGTGATCATGCTGGATGCGCGCGGGCACGGCCTCTCGGAGGCCCCGGAGAGCGGCTATGCGACTGCCGATCTTGCCGCCGACCTCGCGGCCCTTATCCGCGCGCTCGGCCTGGAAAAACCCGCCGTGCTGGGCCACTCGATGGGCGGCGCGACAGTATCATACACCGCCTACCAATACCCGGAGCTGATCGGCAAGGCGCTGCTGGAAGACCCCGGTTGGTGGGATGACGACAATCCGCGCCAGACCATGACGGAGGAGGAGCGCAAAACCTTTGCTGCGGAATGGCAAAAACGCATCGTCGAACAAAAGCAAAGCTCCCGCGAGAGCCTGATCGCGCAATGTCGGAAGGATTGCCCCACCTGGCCCGCAGAAGAGCTGGAGCCTTGGGCCTTGTCCAAACAGCAAGTGAGCCTCCACATCCTCCAGATATTCGCGCAACAGCGCCCGCCCTGGCGGAAAATCGCTGCCGGGATGCGCTGCCCCACGCTGCTCATTACCGCTGAAGTGGAAAAAGGCACCATCGTGACCGAAGACATGGCGGCGGAAGCCACGCAGATCAATCCCAACATCCAGGTCGCCCATATCGCCGGCGCAGGCCACAACATCCGCCGCGAAGCGTTCCAGGCGTATATGGAGACGGTGAAGGCTTTTCTGCAACATTGACGATGAGTAAGAAGAAATGAGTAACGAGAAATGAGTAACGAGAAATGAGTAATGAGAAATGAGTAAAGAGAAATGAGTAACGAGAAATGAGTAACGAGAAATGAGTAACGAGAAATGAATAACGAGAAATGAATAACGAGAAATGAGTAACGAGAAATAAGTAACCTGACAGGTGAAGCAGCAATCATCAACTGCTCCGTATTACCCTTTACTCTTTACTCTTTACTCTTTACTCCTTACCCTTTACTCTTTACCTTTTCCGCTCTTGGGTGTAAAATAACGATAAAGTTAGTCAATATCGTACAAAAGGAGTCTCTATCATGACAGAACCACGAGGCAGTGTAATCGGTGTTCATCAAGAACACAACGTCAAATTCTACGGGCTTTCGACGTGTATCTGGTGCCGCAAGACGCGCGAGTTCCTTGAAGAGGAAAAGGTGGCTTTCGATTTCGTCTACGTCGATCTGCTACAAGGCGACGAGCGCGATGCGGTGAAAGATGAAATCCGCCCGTGGAACCCGCGCGTCTCCTTCCCCACCATCGTCATCGACGACGCGCAGTGCGTGATCGGCTTCAAAACCGACGAGTTGAAGCAGGTATTGGGGCTATGAGCGAGAGCGCCATCACCCCAGAACAAGTGGAGAGGCTGTACCAACGGCTGGACCGGGAGGCGAAGGCCGGGGCGTACAACCTCAATCCCGACAAGTCGTTCACCCTGGGATTGGTGGAAAGCCTGCTCATCAACGAAGCGCGCTACGGCTATTGGGCCTGTCCCTGCCGCCTGGCGGATGGCGTCCGCGAGAAAGACCTCGACCTCATCTGCCCGTGCGACTACCGCGATCCCGACCTGGACGAGTACGGCGCGTGTTTCTGCGCGCTCTACGTCTCCGATGCGGTGCGCGACGGTCAGCAGGAGTTGACGCCCGTGCCGGAGCGCCGTCCCCTGGGTGGGCCGACCGCGCAAGCCGAAGACCACGAGCACGACGAGGAACTGGTGGGCTTCACGCGCAGCGGCATCCCGGTATGGCGGTGCAAGGTCTGCGGCTACCTCTGCGCGCGCCCGCAGCCGCCGCTCAAGTGCCCCATCTGCAAAGCGGACAAAGACCGCTTCGAGCGGTTCGCATAAGAAAATTGTACACGGATTACACGGATTCTATGGATTTTTGATTTTTATCCGTGAAATCCGTGTTCATCCGTGTACCAAACGACAACCGGCTTAGCCCAGTACCGAATCTTCACAAATCTCACATGAGGAGCAACGAACTATGACCACGCCTTTCACCGTCAAAATCGGCTTCGTGCCTTCGTTCCGTTTCCGCTTCACGCCCTGGTGCCAGAAAATGCGCGATGACAGCCTGGCAACGTTCGCGCGCGTCAAAGGTATGGAAGTCGTCGTCCCGCAGCCTTCACCGGACGGGCAGACGCTGGATGCCAAACAGGGCTTCACCCCGCACGGAACCGTCAACACGCTGGACGAAGCCGAAGTCGTGGCCGAATACTTCCGCAACCAACACGTGGACGGCCTCATCCTCTGCCCGCTGGATTTTGGGGACGAGCGTTCGGCGGTCAAGGTGGCCGAACTGCTCGACGTGCCGGTGCTGCTCTACGCGACCAAAGAGCCACCCGCGCCGGATGACGCCGGCCTGTCGCGCGTTTCCGACTCATACTGCGGCAACCTCTCGATGGCCTCCGGGTTGTACCGGCGCAAGATCGCCTTCCGCTACGCCGGTCTCTTCTTCCCCGATGAGCCGGAGCTACTGGACGAGGTACAGGATTTCGTCCGTGCCGTCGCCGTCATCAAGGGATTGAAAAACGCGCGGCTCGGACATGTGGGCGTGCGCCCGCCGTCCTTCGAGACCGTCGGCTACGACGAAACCGCGCTCATCCGCAAGTTCGGGCAGAACATCATCTACAGCAACCTCGCGGACATCACCGACGCGGCGCACCGCTACGCCGACGATGACACGCGCGTGCAGGCGCTCGTCGGCGAGATTCAGGGCGGCGTCGCGGCGGTCACAGTGGCGGATGATTACCTCGTCAACGCGGCGAAACTCGAGCTGACGTTGCGCGATTTCTGGCAGCGCTCGCGGCTCTCGGCAATGGCGATGCAATGCTGGCCCTCGGCGCAGCGGTTGATGGGCATCTCGGTGTGCGCCGTCTACGGGCGATTGACCGGGCAGGGGATGCTCACCGCCTGCGAGACCGACATCCTCGGCGCGCTGGCGATGCTGGCGCAGCAGCGCGTCGCGCTCGGCGAGACAGTCCCGCACTTCATCGATTGGACGATCCGCCACCGCGAGAACCCGAACTGGCTGCTGGCGTGGCACTGCGGCAATGCGCCCGCTTGCCTCGCCGCCGATCCACAACAGACAGCGCTCCGCTCGCGCCGCGATATGAAGGGTGAATCGCCCGTGGAGTGCGACGATCCCATGGCCGGCCTGCACCAATTCCAGATCAAACCCGGCGTCGTCACCTTTTGCCGCCTGGCGGAATACGATGACCAATGGAAGATGCTCATCACCACCGGGATCATCGTCCCTAGCAAGGAAACGCTCGCCGGGACGTGGGGCTGGGTCGAAGTGGCGGATCACGACAAGCTGTACCGCACGCTCGTCGAAGAGGGATTCGTCCACCACGCCAGTATGATTCACGGTGACTACACGAAGGCGCTGCTCGAAGTCTGCAAGTTTATGGATATCGAGCCGGTTCTAGTCTAAAGTCAAAGGTCGAAAGTCCAAAGTTTGACTTTCGACTTTGGACTTGAGACTTTCGACTTGCTCGCGGAGGAATGATAAATGAGAACGTTTGCGCGCCCGAATATTGTCGTGAGCAAGTGTCTGGGCTTCGCTGCGTGCCGGTACAACGGCGTGACGATCCCCGATGCGTTCGTGCAGCAGCTCGAACCCTTCGTCACCTATCTGCCGGTCTGCGCAGAGGTGGAGATCGGCCTGGGCGTGCCGCGCGATCCGGTGCGGATCGTGCTCGTGAATGACGAACCGCGCCTGCTGCAACCGGCAACTGGCGCGGATGTGACCGAGAAGATGCAAGCGTTTTCGGCAGCGCATCTCGCCTCGCTGTCGGATATCGACGGCGGCCATCGGTGCGATGGCTTCATTCTCAAGGGGCGTTCGCCTTCGTGCGGGATCAAGGACGTGAAGGTCTATCGAGGCGTCGAGAAGGGCGCGGCGTCCACCAACAAGGGGCGCGGATTTTTCGCCCAGGCCGTGCTCGAACGCTACGGGCATCTGCCAGTGGAGGAGGAGGGGCGACTGACGAACTTCACCATACGCGAGCACTTTCTCACGGCGCTGTTCGCGTTGGCGGATTTCCGCGCCGTCAAAGCCGCGGGCGCAATGCGTGAACTGGTGCGCTTCCACACCGATAACAAGCTGTTACTCATGGCCTACAGTGAAAGCCAGTACCGGCTAATGGGGCCAATCGTCGCCAACCACACGAAAAAGCCCGCCGCTGAGGTCCTCGCCGCCTACGAGCAGCATCTATGGACGGCGTTGGCCCGTCCCGCGCGGCGCACGGCTGGCATCAACGTGCTGATGCACGCGCTCGGCTACTTCTCCGAAAAACTCACCTCCGATGAGAAGGCCTACTTTCTGGACGCGCTACAAAAGTATCGCGACGAAAAGGTCCCGTTGAGCGTGCCCGTCAGTCTGCTTGGCGCGTGGATCGCGCGCTTCAAAGAGCCGTACCTGGCGCGGCAGACGTTCTTCGAGCCGTATCCAGAAGCGTTGGTCGCCATCAGCGACTCTGGCAAAGGTCGCGACCTGGGATAGCAAGAACGAGTTAAGAATTACGAATTACGAATTACGAATTAAGAATTACGAATTACGAATTATGATGACGATTTTCGCCATTTGCCATTCGTAATTCGCCATTTGCCATTCGTAATTCGCCATTTGCCATTTGCCATTTTCAGGAAGCAAGAATGCACCCATTCTCCTGGGATTTCCCCTATCGTTCGCAGCGGATGCCGATCCTGGCGCGTAACGTGGTGGCGACATCGCAGCCTTTGGCAGCGCAGGCCGGTTTGGATGCATTACGACGCGGCGGCAACGCCGTGGATGCAGCGCTGGCAACCGCCATCGCACTCACCGTCGTCGAACCGACGAGCAACGGCATCGGCAGCGACGCCTTCGCCATCGTGTGGGACGGCGCGCAGATCCACGGCCTCAATGCCTCCGGTCGCGCGCCGCGCGCGCTCACGCCAGAGCGGTTCGCCGGGCTGGAGCAAATGCCGGAGATCGGCTGGGATCCCGTCACCATACCAGGTGCAGTCAGCGCGTGGATGGCGCTCTCGACACGGTTCGGGCGGCTGCCGTTCGGCGATCTGTTCGAGGCGGCGATCCACTACGCGCGCGATGGCTTCCTCGTTTCCCCGATTACAGCAATGGCGTGGGCCAGAGCGCCGGAACGTTATGCGGCTTACCCATCGTTTGCGGCGACCTTCGCCCCAAATGGCCGCGCCCCCTACCCCGGCGAGATGTTCCGCTGTCCAGATCAAGCGCGGACACTGGAACTCATCGCCGCGACGAAGGGCGAAGCATTCTATCGCGGCGCGCTGGCGGAGCAGATCGTCGCGCACGCCAAAGCGACCGGTGGGCTAATGACGATGGACGATCTGGCGACGCACGCGCCCGAATGGGTCACGCCGATGGCGCAGGCGTACCACGGCTATTGCCTGCACGAAATCCCGCCGAACGGACAGGGACTTGCCGCACTGATCGCTTTGGGCATCTTGCAGCATCTCGATCTGGCGCAGTATCCTGTCGATTCCGCCGACAGCCTGCACCTGCAGATCGAAGCGATGAAGCTGGCCTTTGCGGAGGCGCACCGCCACATCGCCGATCCCGCGTGGATGGACGTGCCGCCGGAAGCATTGCTGGACGAGGCGTTTCTGGCGGAACGCGCGCGGCAGATCAAAATGGTTGCGGCGCAGTTCCCCACGTCGGCGCTGCCCACCGATCACGGCACAGTCTACCTCACCGCCGCCGATGCCGAGGGGATGATGGTCTCGTACATCCAATCGAACTATATGGGTTTCGGCTCCGGCATCGTCGTCCCCGGCACGGGCATCAGCTTGCAGAATCGCGGCGCGGGCTTCCGGCTGGAAGCGGGGCATCCGAACCGCGTCGCCGGCGGCAAGCGGCCATACCATACGATTATCCCCGGCTTTGTCACACGCGCAGGCCAACCGGTGATGGCTTACGGCGTGATGGGTGGTCACATGCAGCCACAGGGGCACGCGCAGATGATGGTGCGCATCTTCGATTACGGGCAGAATCCGCAGACGGCGTCCGATGCGCCGCGTTGGTACATCGAGGAAAATTTGACCGATCTATCGTTGGAGCCAGGTTTCGCTCCCGAGGTGGTGGCGGAACTACGCCGGAGGGGCCACAAAGTCGCTGCGGACCTGCCGCCGGGCCGGTTCGGCGGCGCGCAGTTGATCTACCGGATGGAAGATGGCGACCAGCAGACCGGCTATTGCACGGGGACGGATTGGCGCAAGGACGGACAGGCTGTTGGATTTTGACTTGGAATTGACCTGGTGGATTACCGATTGATCGTGACCGGTATGGTCGCCAATCCCCTCAGTCTGACCCACGACGAACTGCACTGTATGCCCAGACGCGAAGTGCGCGCGCTGCTCGTCTGCCCCGGCTTTTTCGAGGACGAGGCGACGTGGGCCGGCGTCCCGCTGGATTACATCCTGGATATGGCGACTATCTCACCCGACGCAACGGCAATCATGTTGCACGGCGCCGATGGATACACGGCACGCCTGGAGCTGGATGTGATTCGTGACGGAAACCGCCACATCCTGGCTTACCGATGGGAGGATGAACCCCTGCCCGCTTTGCACGGATTTCCACTGCGCGCTGTTTTGCCGGCGCAGCCGGACAGTAAATGGGTCACATGGTTGCTCGAAATTGAGGTGCGTTGAACAAAAACAGCTAACTTCCTATTGACAAACGTGACTATTCAGTTTACAATTGAATTGTTCAGTGAAAGTTCACTTGACCACCTAAAAAGCCGAGGGTGTTGAGGTTGATTCCACCAATCACCCAGTCAGTGCGAAATCGGGAGAAAGGATACCGTCCCGCGATCCAGTCCCTGCAACACGTTCCCGGGTTGTCGGTCACGGATCAGATGATATGTGAGTCTATCCAGAGACTCAAGAGTCGATCAAGCCACAACATCACCAGAATCGACTGTGCTTTGTACTAGATGGCGTCTGCATGGCGCAAATGCAGTGCATAACAAGGAGGTCTGCCATAGAAACCACATCCAGTGCCGAGTCGGTTCCACAGAAAAAATCAAGGTGGAATAGAGATAAAGTTTACACCAACCTGTCCTATCTGGTTATGGTTTTGCCAGGTACGATATGGCTGTTTTTGTTTGCGTATCTCCCCATGCCTGGCATCGTCATGGCGTTCAAAACCTATAGACTAGTAAGACCTCCTGAAGATGCTTTTATTCAAAACAAGTTTATCTACAGCCTGATCAAAAGCCCCTGGGTCGGACTGGATAACTTCAGATATCTGACTCTGCCCACGAATATCAATGCCACACTGACGTATATCCGCAACACGGTTCTATACAACCTGCTCTTTATGGTTGTGGGCCTGGTGCTGTCTGTGGCATTAGCGGTCATGATCTTCGAGCTGACAAACCGGTTTCTGGCGAAGTTCTATCACTCGATTTTCTTCCTCCCGTTTTTTATCTCGTGGATTGTGGTGGCCTATGTCGTTTACGCATTGGGCAGCTCCCAGGGGATCATCAACAGCATCATCACGCCTATGGGACTTTCACCCATAGAGGTTTATAAGGAGAGAGCTTTCTGGCCGTTCATTTTCTTGATAGCCAATATATGGAGATACACAGGCAACGGGTCTATCATCTACCTGGCGACCATCACCGGCATCGATCGTGAGTTATATGAAGCTGCTGCGATCGACGGCGCCGGGAAATGGAGACAATTCACCCACATCACCCTGCCCCATCTGATTCCGGTGATCGTGTTGTTGCAGATTTTGGCGGTAGGCCGTATCTTTGGCTCCGATTTCGACATGTTCTATACTCTCCCGAATGGCGCCGCGCTCGTCAGAGATGTCACTCAGACGCTGGATGTTTTTGTATACAGCATGTTGAGAAGCAATTTGCCGCTTGGTTATCCCGCTGCCGCGGCATTTCTGCAATCCATCGTCGGTTTCATTCTCATTCTGATTACCAATAGCATCGTGCGCAAGACCAAGCCAGAAATGGCTTTGTTCTAAAGGATTATCGCAACATGGATATACCGATCAAACCTGAACCCAACTTTTTGACTAAACCCTTCTCATCGAAGAAAAACGGGCGAGATATGCTGGCCCTGTCGCCAGCGACAAACGCCATCCTGACGATATTGTTGGGCATCCTCTGCATTTTAACGCTTATCCCCATCTACGTCATCGTCATGGCCTCGATCACATCGGAAGCCTCGCTGCTGGCAAAAGGCTACCAGTTGTGGCCTTCCGAATTTTCGACGATGGCGTATAGATTCCTGTTTGGCCAGGGTTCGATCGTCGTTACAGCTTACAGAAACACCATCATATCCACCGTCGCGGGTACCGTCATGTCTGTACTGATGGTGGGACTATACGCTTACCCACTTTCGAGACCTAACTTCAAATTCAAAACATTCTTTACCTTTTTCGCCTTCTTCACGATGCTCTTCGGTGGCGGACTGGTGGCGTACTATATGGTAACCCGGCAGATTCTGCAGATTCAAAATAGCCTGTGGGCCTTATTCCTGCCATCCGCTTTCAGCCCATTCTGGGTGATCGTCATGCGCACCTTCTACCAAACGAATGTGCCCAATGAGATCATCGAATCAGCCCGTATCGATGGCGCTAACGAATGGCGCACGCTCTTCCAGATCGTGATGCCGCTGGCGATTCCAGGTTTGGCAACCGTCGCCCTGTTTAGCGCGATTGGGATTTGGAACAACTTCTTTAACGCTTTACTGCTGGTAGACGAGGCCAAGTATTACAGCCTGCAGTTCACCATTTACACAACGTTGAACAATATCCGGTTCCTGCTTGAAAACGCGGATAAAATGGCCGGCCTGGTCAACATCTCCGAACTCCCTTCGCAGACGTTCCGCATGGCGATGGCAGTCGTAACGGTAGGCCCGATTGTTTTCGCGTATCCCTTCTTCCAGCGCTACTTTGTCCGCGGCTTAACCATCGGCGCTGTCAAGGGATAAGAACGACTGGCTACATCTACAGGATACGCTTGTAGAGTTTCACGCAACCCTGTTCATGTCGTGAAAGGAGGTGCGCAAAAAGCCCGTGGAGTCTGAAACAAAGAAAACGATCATCGGGCGGTAAAGATAAAGGAGAGTCTGTTTTCGTAAAACGATCGACCCTATCTGATACAAAACTATATATGTCAACAGTAAGGAGGAAAAGTCATGTCTAGGAAATTGTCACGCCGTCAGTTTTTGCAACTTGCCGGCCTAACCACGTTGAGCGGGGCCCTCGTCGCATGTAACAGACCCCCAGCCGCGCCCACGCAAGCCCCGACTGCCCCGGCCGCTACCGATGCTCCAAAAGTCGTTGCGCCAGCCAAGGCTGTCGTTCTCGACTACTACATCGTCGGCGCCGGGGATACCGATCAGCGCCCCCTGGTCGAAGCCGCGATCAACGAGTATATCGAGCCTCTCATCGGCGCCAACGTGGTCTTCCACGTCATTGGCTGGGGTGATTGGGCATCCAAGTCTGTTACCGGCATCCAGGCTGGTGAGAAAATGGACATCTTCTTCACCGCCGACTGGTATTACTATATGCAGTTGACAACTGAGGGCCTGTTCACCCCGTTGAATGATGACAACGGCCCTAACGGCAACCTGCTGGAGAAATATGGCCAGGGCATTCTGAGCAGCTTGAATCCCGCGTTCATCGCCGGCACGCAGATTGATGGCATCAACTACGCGGTGCCCACCAACAAGGAACTAACCGTTCCCGAAGGCTTCCTCTACAACGTCGCGTTGGCCGAAGAAATCGGTTTCACCGAGGCTGATGCCGCCAAGATCAAGGGCTACCGGGATATGGAGCCCTGGCTGGAAAAAGCCAAAGCGGCCCGCCCGGACGAGTATCCCTATCTGACGGACGGACGCGATGGCTTCTCGCCCTATCCGCAGGACCTCGCCAGCGGTGTCAATGGACAACTGATCAATATGAAGTTGTCTCCCGATGCCAATGGTGTATGGGACGAGACCGTTCTCAGTGTTATGGAACAAGATAGCACCAAAGAGCGCATGATGATCTTGCGGGAATGGTATCAGAAGGGCTGGATTCACCCGGATGCCGGTCTGACCACCTTCGATACCAGCGTGTACCTGAATGCGGGCAAGTTCTTCATCTGCCCGATGCCTTTGAAAGGCAACAACATCAAGGCGCAGGAGATGATGAACGCTTCCGGCAATGCCGATCTGCGGCTGAAGGAAATCTACGGCCAGCCCAAGGTGAATATCACCACCCACGCCGGTGGTTCGATGCTCGCCATCCCGGCCATGTCCGAACATCCGGTAGAGGCCATGAAGTACATCAACCTCCTGCACACCGATCCCAAGGTCATCAACATGCAGTTGTTCGGCGTTGAAGGCGTGCATTGGGAGAAAGAGGCCGATGGCCGCGTGAACCTCATCAACAGTGCCTGGTACGGCGCGCACGCTGGCGCGTGGACAGTAGGGAACACCATGCTGCAACTGGTGACCAACAAGGAAGATCCCGACAAAAACCGAATGCTGATCGAGTACAGCAACGATGCGATCGATCATGTGGCCCTGGGCTTCCGCTTCCGCACCGAACCCATCGCTGCCGAGTTGACCGCGGTGAACGCGGTCAGCGACGGTATGATGCGGGCGTTGCAGACCGGCTATGTGGACCCCGCGGTCGAGCTGCCCAAATTCATCACGGATTTGAAAGCCGCTGGTCTCGACAAGATCAAGGCCGAGGTCGAGAAACAGTACGCCGAGTGGAAAGCCAAGAAGGAATAACTCAGGGGCAATCTAGCTCGAGATACGTTTCCAACGAAGGCCCCGCACGTGTGCGCGGGGCCTTCACTGTCGATTCGCGCCTCGAATCCGCCGGCGTTGTCGAGGCGCTTAGCCAAAACGTGAAACTGCCTATTGACAAACAGGTGATTTAGTTTACAATTGAATTGTTCACTGAAGATTCAGTTTATCGCCTGAACATATAGAAGTGACGATCGAGTCTTCGCCCCTTGAATGACCGTAAACGCCGATTTGACTATCAAACTAGAGACAGCCTGACGACTATGAAGGAGCTATGAGCGGTTCCGTTACTCTGCAAGACGTAGCACGCCTGGCCGGGGTCTCCACAGGCACGGCCTCCCAAGCTCTCAACAATCGCCCGAGTGTGGCGCAAGAGACACGCGCGCGCGTCTTGGATGCCGCCAGAACGTTGGGGTATGCCATCAAAGACACTGGCAGCAATGCCGACAACCATACATTATCCGTCATCGGATTGCTGACCAAGCATGATTATGGATTCCCTTTTGAAGTCAATGCGTTCTATTCATATATCCAGGCGGGCGTCGAGAGTGAATGTCGGAAGCGCAATCTCAGTTTGATGTTTGCCAATGTCGAAGTCGATCGGGCCAATCACCCGGTTGTATGGCCGGCCATGATCACCGAGCAACGCGTCGATGGATTGATTCTGGCCGGGACTTTCATCGAGAACACGATTGGATTACTCGGGCAGCGTATCGACATCCCGATCGTGCTCGTGGATAGTTATGCCCCTAACCTCGCCTTCGACAGCATCGTGATCGAGAATATCACCGGGGCAACCACAGCGATCAATCACCTCATCGCGCTAGGCCACACACGCATCGGGGTGATCGGGTGGGCCAAAAACTCCCCCCCGAGCATCAACGAACGGTTTATCGGCTACAATCACGCGCTTGAAGCGCATAACATCTCCACGCGCTACGTCGAAGAATCCGGGCTTAATCGTGAGGAGGGATACCGTGCCGCGACTCAGCTCTTGCAACGCGCTCCCGAAATCACAGCCATCTTCGCCTGCAACGATCTGACTGCCATCGGCGCGATCCACGCCACGCGAGATTTGGGCATAGCTGTTCCCGAGGCTCTTTCCATCGTCGGCTTTGACAATATCGATATGGCAAAAGAAGTAACGCCGGCGCTGACCTCGATTCACGTCTACAAAACGTGGTTAGGAATCCTTGGCGTGCGGCAACTGATTGCCCGCGCGTTGAATCCAGAACAACCGAAAACCACCACCACCATCATGACCGACCTGGTTGTGCGTGACTCCACCGGTCGTCCGGGGGCACGATCCATATAGGTGCGGCTGGCGAGAGATCGAGGATCATCAGCCGCACAGATTGCATCCCGTTTTGCAGAGGCGCGCTAGTGATTGATAAAGATACAGAGACCCATACAAAACGTGCTTCTCAGCAATTTCGCAACTTGGACAACAAACCTATTGACACAACAAAAAAGCTATGCTATAGTTTAGGAAGATTCCGGTAACGATACCGGTACTGTTACCGGAAAGTCATCGCCGCATTGTAAGCCGTTATGAAACGTTCGAAAAGCTCTATAATCCTATCTTTGACTCCATCAACCCAAAGGAGGTAACTATCGAGTATAATAAAAAGAACCAACCCAGAATACTTTTTGTCGTAGAGAGAAAGCTATTTCAACTTTACACTAGGAGGAGTGTGACATGCGTAAGTATGCTTTGAATATCCTGATTTTGCTGGTTATGTTGTTGAGCGCCTGCAAGACACCGGCCCCCACGCAGGCCCCGGCGACACAAGAACCCGTCGCTCCGGCCGCCACCGCTGTGCCAAAGACGGAAGAGCCAAAGGCCACAGAACCACCCGCCCCGGTTTCCAAGTACAAGGAATCCCCGATGCTGACCGCCAAGGTGGAAGCAGGCGAGCTGCCCCCCGTGGATGAGCGTCTGCCGGCCAATCCGAGAGTCATCGCCCCCCTCGTTGAGACGGGTAAATACGGCGGCGAGATGCGCTTTGGTATGGTCGGTACCAATTCTGCATGGGGTGGGTTTCTCTTTATGGCTGCCTGGGAGCACCTGGTCAGTTGGAAACCCGATTTCAGCGGCGTCGAACCGAACCTGGTCGAGAGCATCGATGTGAGCGACGATGTGACCACCTACACCTTCCACATGCGGAAAGGCATGAAGTGGTCCGATGGTGTGGATTTCACGGCGGATGACATCGCGTTCTACATCGAAGACGTCCTTTTCGACCCCGATATAAGCCCCGGCGGGCCTGGCGCGGACTGGATTCCGACCGGTCAGGGCGCCGACATGAAATTCGAGAAGATCGATGATTACACCTTCAGACTGACCTTCCCGAAACCTTACGGTACGTTCCTCTACGCCCTGGCGCAGTGGGGAGGTCGTTATTTCGCCCAGTTCCCCAAGCACTACCTGCAACAGTTCCACAAGAAATACAACGACAAAGTGGATGATCTGGTCAAGGCGGATGGCACAGTGGGCGACTGGATTGCTTTGTTCAACAAGTACGGCGGCGGTGGATGGGCCGACCCCGAACAGTTCTATGTCTATCCTGAAAAACCCTCGCTGTACCCCTGGATCACCATACAACCTATCGGCACAGGGACGCAGATCAGGATGGAACGCAATCCGTACTACTGGAAAGTCGACACCAACGGCAACCAACTGCCCTACATCGACTCCATTCTGGGTATCGCTTACCAGGATGCTGAAAGCCGCACCTTCGCGATGCTCAACGGCGATATCGATGCCTTGAAAGACCCGGGCAACGAAAACCGCATTATCTACCACGATGCTATGAACGAAGGTAAACCGATCAAGATCTATTACCCTCAGTCTGATGGCGCCAACACCAACACGGTCCACTTCAACCAGACCGTTGCCGATGAATACAAGGCCAGCGTCTTTGCGGACATCAACTTCCGCATCGGTATGTCTCATGCCATCAACCGCCAGGAGATCATCGAGATCGTCCACAATGGCCAGGGTACCCCCGCGCAGCAGGCCCCGAACAACGATGGCCCGCTGTACATCGAGGGTATGGACACCCAGTACATCGAGTACGATCCTGCCTTGGCGACCGAATATCTCGACAAGGTCTTCACCAACGGTAAGGGTTCCGATGGTTACTACCTGGATGATCAGGGCAAGCGCTTCGAGACCATCTTCACCGTCCAAAATGACCTCAGCTATGGCACCACGTACGTTCAGGTTGCCGAACTGTTGATTGGCTATTGGGACAAGGTTGGCGTCAAGGTGCTCTTGAACTCCATTGCGAGTGACCCGTACCAAGTTGCCCTCCAGGATAACACGATCGAAACCATCATCTTCACCGGTGAAGGTGGCGCCGGGATTACCCCCATCCTCGATCCGCGTTACTACGCTCCGACGTATGGTTATCAGGCTTACTTCGCCCGGGGTTGGTACGCCTGGCGAGTCGATGAGACCGACAGCGTCCAGGTCGAACCGCCCCAATGGGCGAAGGATGCTTATGCCAAGTACGAAGAAGTTCTCATGCAGCCGACGCAGGAAAAACAGATCGAGAAGATGAAGATCGTTCTGCAAGAGGCCAAGGAACGCTTCTACGTGCTGGGTATCTCTCGACCAGGCGACATGTACTACCCCTACAACTCACGCCTGGGTGGTATCCCTGACACCTGGTACGATGGGTGGGCCGAGGGCGTAGCAAAAATCACCTACCCCGAACAGTGGTTCATCAAAGAGTAAGTGCTTAGGTTCTATGTGCTCCGGCGAAAATCTCGCCGGAGCACATTCCCTGCGAAGCATTCTCAAGGAGGTTATCATGTGGAAATATCTATTGCGGCGTTTTCTTTCGATGCTCTTTACGGTATGGGTGATCTCGATGATTTCTTTTGCGATCATCCAACTCCCACCGGGTGATTATGTCACCACGCTGGTTAACCAGCTTGTGGCAACTTCATCGGGTAGCGCCACGATATCGAGCGAATACATCGAGCAAATCCGGGAGCAGTATGGCTTCAACCAACCCATATACGTTCAATACTTCAAATGGATTGGGAGAATTCTCACCAGGGGAGAATTTGGTTACTCGTTCGTTTACAAACGTGATGCGGTCGTGATGATCACAGAACGTTTACCGATGTCTTTCGCCTTGTCCTTCGCCAGTATGATCCTGGTATGGGCAGTGGCTTTGCCGATCGGCATTTATTCTGCCGTCCGCCAATACTCGCTAGGAGATTACGTCTTCAGTTTTATCGGGTTTATTGGCCTGGCAGTGCCAAACTTCCTGTTAGCCCTGATTCTACTGTTTATCACGTATAAATACTTCGACCAGGCCATGATCGGCTTATTTTCTCAAGAATTCGCCTCTGCGCCGTGGAGTATGGCTAAATTGTTGGATATGTTGAAGCATCTATGGATTCCGGCGACGATCATTGGCCTGGGTGGTACAGCCGGCTTGATCCGCACGATGCGGGCAAATTTGCTCGATGAACTCAACAAACCTTATGTGGAAACAGCGCGTTCCAAAGGCCTATCAGAAAGACGTCTGCTGTGGAAATATCCGGTACGTCATGCCATGAACCCATTTATCAGCACAATTGGCTGGGCATTGCCTGGCTTAATCGCTGGCGACGTGATCGTTTCCATTGTGTTGAACCTGCCAACCTCTGGACCGGTTCTATTCAACGCCTTGAAAGCCCAAGATATGTATGTGGCAGCAGGTTTTATTTTAATGTTGAGTATCTTGACCGTGATCGGCACATTTATCTCAGATATTTTGCTGGCCATGCTTGATCCACGTATCCGCCTCCAATAATTCCTGATAGAAAGAGGTATATCACGATGACCGTAAATGAAATCGACTTAGCACTCGCCAATCGCGCCAGCGGTGACCCGTCTATGGAGGGTGATGTACGGGTAGAAGTGGCTACGCAATGGCAGCTAATGTGGTGGAAATTCAAAAAACATAAGTTGGCAAATTTCGGCGGATTGCTCGTTTTATTTTTCTATATGCTGGCGATCTTTTCAGAGTTTTTCGCCCCCGTCCATTTCACAACGTATAGAGAACAATATGTTTATGCGCCGCCACAGATGATTCACTTCTTTCGTGATGGCAAACTAGCCCCCCACGTGTATGGCTATAAATTTGAACGCGATCCCATTTCCTACAAGAAGAGCTGGGAGATTGACGAATCGGTCATCATTCCGCTCCGGTTTTTCAATCGCGGCGAGCCCTACAAACTTCTGGGGGTCATTCCAGGTGATCTGCACCTGGTCGGACCCGTTAACGCCGGAGACCCCTTTTATTTGCTGGGCGCGGACAAAAGCGGGCGCGACGTTTTCAGCCGCATTATTTATAGCGCGCGGGTTTCGCTGACCGTAGGACTGGTCGGCGTAGCCATCAGCTTTACGATTGGCATTTTGGTAGGCGGCATTTCGGGCCTGGTGGGAGGGGTGTTGGACAACCTGATCCAGCGCCTGATTGAAATTTTGATGTCCATACCGACCTTGCCAGTCTGGTTGGCCCTGGCAGCCATGGTTCCATTGAGTTGGAGCGCGCTCAGGGTTTACTTTATGATCACGGTTATCTTGTCCATAGTTGGGTGGATGGGTCTGGCGCGTGTGGTGCGCAGCAAGTTCCTGGCTTTGCGCGAAGAGGATTTCATCATGGCAGCGCAATTGGATGGCGTGCCGAGGGGGCGTATGATCACCAAACACATGCTCCCCTCTTTCTTGAGCCACATTATTGCCTCCGTGACCCTCTCCATTCCCGGCATGATCCTGGGTGAAACGGCTTTGAGCTTTTTGGGGTTAGGATTGCGCCCCCCCGTTGTTAGCTGGGGTGTGATGCTCCAGGATACGCAAAAAGTGGCCGTCATTGCGATTTACCCCTGGCTATTATTCCCGGCTTTGGCGGTAGTCATCGTCGTCCTGGCTTTGAACTTCTTGGGTGATGGTCTGCGCGATGCGGCAGATCCTTATCAGTAAAAGAGCGATAAAGGTACTCCCTATGGCTGACAATAACGATATCCTTGTTCAAGTTGAGAACTTAAAAATCCACTTTTTCACCAACGAAGGCACCGTCCGCGCCGTAGACGGCGTCACGTTTGATATTCACAGTGGTCAAACCCTTTGTATGGTGGGGGAAAGCGGGTGCGGCAAAAGCGTCACCGCCCGCGCCTTGTTACAGATCGTTCATCGTCCCGGAAAAATCGTCGAGGGCGATATCATCCTACACCGCAAGATGAGCCAGAATCAAACCGAGAAGGTCCACATCAGTGATATGGAACCGAAAGGGCGCGCCATTCGCTCGATCCGCGGCAAAGACATTTCCATGATTTTCCAGGAACCCATGACCTCGCTCAGCCCCATGTATACCGTGGGCAACCAGATCATGGAAACCGTCATGCTGCACACCAAAGTTGACAAAAATCAAGCGCGCGAACGCGCACTCGAGATGTTAAAGTTCGTGGGTATCCCGCGTCCGGAGCGTATTGTGGATGAATATCCATTCCGTCTGTCGGGTGGTATGCGCCAACGCGCCATGATCGCTATGGCGTTATCCTGCAACCCGCGCTTGCTCATTGCCGATGAACCGACAACAGCGTTGGACGTGACCACACAGGCCCAAATCATCGACCTTATGCAGGGTTTGCAAAGAGATTACGATATGGGGATCCTATTCATCACCCATGACTTGGGTGTGGTGGCAGAAATCGCAGACAATGTCGCCGTTATGTATTTAGGCAATGTCGTTGAATACAGTGATGTGCATACCATTTTCAACGACCCGCAGCACCCCTACACACAATCATTACTGCGATCCATTCCAAAAGTTGCCGCCACACGTGAAAAACTGGAAGTGATCAGAGGCATGGTCCCAAGCCCGTTCCGCCGGCCGTCGGGGTGTCCATTCCACCCGCGTTGCCCCAAGGTCATGCCCGTTTGTTCTCAAGTCGAACCTAGTACCATCAGCCTTAACGAGAATCACCAGGTTCATTGTTTGCTGTTTGATGAAAGTATCAAAAATTCTGTGGGGGGGATTGCATAATGACCGAGCAAACACCACAAAGCCAACTTAGTTCAACATCCCAAAATGGTAAACCACTGCTAGAAGTCAACAACCTGAAAATGCATTTCCCGATTGTCAAGGGCCTTTTCGGAAAAATCAGTGGATACGTTAAGGCAGCCGATGATGTATCTTTCCACATCTGGCCTGGTGAAACCTTGGGATTGGTAGGAGAGTCTGGGTGTGGAAAAACAACCGTAGGGCGTTGTTTAGTGCGCGCCTACCACCCGACTGACGGGAGTATCCTCTATCGACTCGCCGACGGGACGGACGTTGACCTGGCTAAAGTTGACCGTAAAGAGCTTCAGACGTACCGTAAAGATATCCGTATGATCTTTCAAGATCCATATTCGTCGCTGAATCCGCGTATGAACGTATTCGAGATTATCAGCGAGGTACTGCGGGTCAATGACATGTACTCGCCCAAGGATATGGAGTATCAAGTAGCGGATACGATGAAGCAATGTGGCCTACGACCCGAATATATGCGGCGTTATCCGCACGCTTTTTCCGGTGGCGAGCGCCAACGCATTGGGATCGCGCGCGCCTTAGTGACCTCGCCGCGTCTGGTAGTATGCGATGAAGCCGTCTCCGGTTTGGATGTTTCGGTACGCGCGCAAATCCTCAACCTGATGGAAGACCTCCGTCGTGACATGGACCTCACGTACTTGTTCATCTCTCACGACCTGAGCGTCATTCGCCACATCTGCGACCGCGTGGCGGTGATGTACGTCGGCAAACTGGTGGAGTTGGCAGACGCCAATGCGATTTATACGAACCCGTTGCACCCCTATACCGAGTCCTTGATGTCCGCCGTACCCATCCCCAATCCGGATCTGCGCGATCGTAAAAATCGCATCCGCCTGGAAGGCGAAGTCGCCGATCCCGCCAATCCGCCGTCTGGCTGCTACTTCCACCCACGCTGCCGCTATGCCAAAGAACGATGCAGCGGCGAGACGCCGGAATTGCGCGATATGGGGGACAATCACGTTGTCGCCTGCCACTTCGCTGAGGAACTGGCACTGACCGGCGTCCGCATGGCCTGAATCCGCAACACCCCCTGTACGACTTCACACAGGCCCCGCGAACGCTGCGGGGCCTGTGCTATTGACTATTCTTGTCTCCGGTGGACAATGATAGTATCACGATGTCTTGAAGGAGGCGCTATGAAACGGACATGGCTGGTATTCACCACGTTGGTAGTGACGGCTGCGCTCATCGCCGGACTGCTGCTGGCGTTAGCCCGCAGCCCCGGACGAAATCCTGCGACCTGGGAAAACGTCACGGATGGTTACATCAGACATCGCGGCGCGAATCTAGAGCGGCTAATCGTGATTGAGCAAGCTGTGAGGGCGCGCCGGCCCAGCAACTTCACCTCAGACATGAATTTTCACACCTACAGCGACGCCTCACCCCACTATGCTGTGGACGAGACCGCCGGCAGCGACAAAAGTACACGCTCTGTTCTCTATTCCCTCATCGATCTCACGCCAGAGCCGACCTTGCTTACACAAAGCAACACTCCATACACCGCGACCAGCGGCGGCTTCAGAACCTCGCGTCCTATCCCTTATCCTCCCACAGAAGTCTGGTGTGTGCTGCTCAAACTGGCTGCGGAGGATACCTATTTCGTCGTCTTTGCCAATTTGCACATGGATATGTACAACGCTCAATGGATCATCCACGAAGGCGAGAAAGCGCCGTTCACGCAGGGCTTTTTGGAGCGCATCGCCAGCTTCGGCTGCGACCTGGACTTAGCGAATCTGCCGTCAAAATAGGGAAATTACAACCGCGAATCTGCGCTAATTTTAAGAAAGATTCTGCGAATGCAGACATTCGCGTAGATTAGCGTGAGTAGCGGGTATTGAATACGAGGAGGTGTCTATGAGTTCGATTTTGGTGCTTTATCATTCGCAAGAATACGGCAACACCGGCGCGATGGCCGAAGCCGTCGCCGAAGGCGCGCGAGCCGCCGGCGCCGCTGTGACCCTGATCAACGCGAACGAGCGGCGCATCACGATGGACGAATATCGCGGCTATGACGCTGTGGCCTTCGGCACGCCGGATTATTTCAGCTATTTCGCGGGCACGCTGAAGGTGTTTCTGGACGATTGGTACCTCGGGAAAAAGGTCAACGCGGCGCGGTTGTCGAACAAACCCTACGCGCTCTTCCTTTCGCACGGCGGCGGCGGACGGGCAAAACAACCCTTTGAGGACTTGTTCAAGCAGATGGGAACGAAGGTCGGGAACACCGTCGTATCAGCAGGACGTCCGACGCCCCCCACCCTGGAAGCCTGCCGCGCGTTAGGCCGGCAACTGGCGCAAGCCGTGGGCTAGTACCGCGTAACGCACATAGTCTCTATCCGAAAATTATGCTGGCGAGCGTTTCTGGTGCGTCAACTGCGAATTCTCGGATAGGTTCATAGCTCACCAGTTTATGCTTGCCAGGGATCGTCAGATCCCGGCGTAGCATACAAGAACCGCGGATCTGACGATCCGCTCCAAGCATGGTTAACTGATACGAGACTTCTACCACGATGGAGCGGAGCTTTCGCCGTTTCAGTTTCGATGTAGAATACACCCAGATGTGCGGGGGATGTCCTGCCGACATTCCCCGCCAAATTTTATACTGGCTTAAGGAGCTATACATGTCTGAATCGAAGGTGAAAAAAGCAATTTTGGTGTGGGGCGGCTGGATGGGTCACGAGCCGGATCAATGTGTGGCGATTTTCGCGCCGTATTTGGAATCCCAGGGCTATGCGGTCGAAGTCTTCGATAACCTCGACATCTACCTGAACACCGACAAAATGATGGGCCTCGACCTGATCGTGCCGGTGTGGACGATGGGCACGATCACCCGCGAGCAGGAACAGGGCTTGCTAAACGCCGTCGAAAGCGGCGTGGGCATCGCCGGCTGGCACGGCGGGATGGGCGACTCGTTCCGCAACAACGTGGACTACCAGTTTATGGTCGGCGGGCAGTGGGTGGCGCATCCCGGCGGCGTCATTGATTATCGCGTCAATATCATCAGCGACGATCCTATCGTGGCTGGCCTGGAGGACTTCGACATGCACTCGGAGCAGTACTACATGCACGTCGATCCCTCCAACGAGGTGCTGGCGACCACCACCTTCGACGGCGATCACGCCTACTGGATCGATGGCGTCGTGATGCCCGTCGCGTGGAAGCGGATGTACGGCCAGGGCCGCGTCTTCTACGCCTCGGTCGGTCACGTCGCGAAGGATTTCGAGGTGCCGGAGGCGCTCGAAATAGTGAAGCGCGGGATGATGTGGGCGAGCAAGTAAAGAGGCAAGAAGCAAGAAGCAAGAGGCATGAAGCAAGATTTTTTCTGCATCCTGCATCCTACATCTTGCATCTTGCATCTTGCGTCTTGCGTCTTGCATCTTGCATCCTAAAACGAGAGAGGATTTAGAGCAGTATGACTACTAAAACGAAAATCGGTGTGATTGGTTGCGGTAATATCAGCGGGATTTACTTGCAGGCGGATAAGGTCTTCGAGATTCTGGATACGGTCGCGTGCGCAGACCTCGTGATGGAGAAGGCGTGCGCGCAGGCGGAGAAGCATCACATCGCGCGCGCGTGTACGGTGGATGAACTCCTGGCCGATCCCGAAATCGAGATCGTCGTCAACCTCACCATCCCCAACGCGCACTACGAGGTGGCGATGATGGCGGTGGAGGCCGGGAAATCGGTTCACAACGAGAAGCCACTCACCATCACCCGCGAACAGGGCAAGGCTTTGCTGGCGGCGGCGAAGGTGAAGGGTGTGCGCGTCGGCGGCGCGCCGGATACTTTCCTCGGCGGCGGCATCCAGACGTGCCGAAAACTCATCGACGACGGCTGGATCGGCGAGCCGATCGGCGCGACGGCTTTCATGATGTGTCACGGGCACGAAAGCTGGCATCCGGCTCCGGAGTTCTACTACAAAGTCGGCGGCGGGCCGATGTTCGACATGGGGCCGTATTATCTCACGGCGCTGGTCAACCTGATGGGGCCGGTGCAGCACGTCAGCGGCGCGACGCGCATCACCTTCCCCACGCGCACCATCACGAGCCAACCGCTGCACGGCACCGTCGTCGAAGTGGAAGTGCCCACGCACGTCGTCGGCACGCTCGAATTCGCCAACGGCGCGGTCGGCACGATCATCACCAGTTTCGACGTGTGGGCCGCCGAACTGCCGCGCATCGAAATCTACGGCACGGAGGGCACGCTCAGCGTCCCCGATCCCAACACCTTCGGTGGGCCGGTGCGCGTCCGGCGGGCTGGCGCGTCCGAGTGGAGCGAGATTCCGCTGACGCATGGCTACGCGGAGAACAGCCGGGGCATCGGCGTGGCGGATATGGCCTACGGGCTGCGCTCCGGGCGTCCGCACCGCGCCAACGGCGAGCTGGCCTACCACGTCCTCGACATCATGCACGCCATCCACGACGCCGCCGACGCCGGCCAGCGTGTGACGTTGGAGAGCACGTGCGAGCGCCCCGCCCCACTCCCATTGGGGCTGCGGAAAGGTTTATTGGACGCTTGAATCAACCCGTTTGACAGCAAATCCGGGGCGGATGCGACTATGAACGCCGTCAGCATCCGCTCCGTTTTGTAGAAAACAAATTCACCACGAAACTACACAAATCCACACCAATCCCGGCTCCCTTTCGTGAAAATTTTGTAATAGTCAAGATGATTTTGCAGTCAAGAGCCAAAGAATTGTACGCGGATTTCACGGATTCTACGGATTTCTTTTACGAGAAAAATCCGTGTTTTCCGTGTTCATCCGTGTACTGGATGAATACGCTTTCGTGAAAATTCGTGTAGCTTCGTGATCAAAAACACTATGGAGGGAAATTATGCCGCTCCTACAAATCCTTAAAATCGCTTCGGCATTGGCAACGATTGGGGTTGGCGTATTCTCGCTGATACGCCCCCGGCAGGTGCTTGGATTTACCGGGCTGCAAGCCAGCGGCGGGCGCGGCATCTCGGAGATTCGCGCCATCCTGGGCGGGCTATTCATCGCGTTGGGACTCGCGCCACTGCTGCTCAACGACCCGGTTGCCTACCAGATGCTCGGCATCGCCAACGTGGGGATCGCCGCCGCGCGGGCTGTGTCCATGGTCGCGCTGGACAATGCCGTTACCCAGTCCAACAGCACCAGCCTGGTCTTCGAAATCGGTTTTGCCGTCGTCTTGCTGATGTGAGCCAACGCCAAATGCGCGCACGAAAACCCTTTTCGAGCCGTGCGATATCGCGCCGCGACCTGCTCAAACTCGCCGCGGTCGGCATACTGGCTGGCTGCGCGCGCGCTCTTACGCCGGAAACGACGCCGGCTTCGACGTCCCCTGTCCCCACATCCACACCGACGCCACAACCCACAGATACCGCCATCGAACCAGAACTGATCGCCGATTACGCTTGCGTCACCGGCGAAGGCCCACTCTGGCATCCCGATGAGCAGCGCGTTTACTGGGTGGACATCCCCAGAGGACGGCTGTTCCGTTACACCCCAGAGACCGGCGAACACGAACAATGTTTTGAAAGTCCGACCGCCAACGGCGGCGCTTTGGGCGGATTCACCATCCAGGAAGACGGCGCGCTGTTGCTTTTCATGGCGCGCGGCGCAGTCAAACTCTGGCGTGAAGGCGAACTCACGACCATCCTGGACGAAATCCCGGACGAAGTGACCACGCGCTTCAACGACGTGATCGCCGACCCGGAGGGGCGCGTCTTCTGTGGCACGATGCCCACCCAATCCCGCCTGGGACGGCTCTACCGCCTCGACCCCGACCGGACGCTCACCAAATTGCTGGACGGCATCGGCGTCTCCAACGGGATGGGCTTCACGCCCGATCTCCAGCACTTCTACTACACCGACTCGCCCACGCGCAACATCTACATCTTCGACTACGACCGCGCGACCGGCGACATCAGCAACCAGCGTATCTTCGTGCAGACGCCCGACGGCGAGGGCGTTCCCGATGGCCTGACGGTCGACGCTGACGGCTACGTCTGGTCGGCGCGATGGGATGGCGGCATGCTGGTCCGCTACACACCCGACGGGGAGGAAGCCCTGCGCATCGCGTTCCCCGCGCGGAAAGTGTCCAGCGTCACCTTCGGCGGGCCGGACTATACCGACATCTACGTGACCACCGCCGGCGGCGACCAGAAAGCGCGTGAGGGCGACGGCGCGGGAGCGCTGTTTCGCCTGCGGTTGGGCATCCGAGGCAAGGCGGAGTTTCGTTCTAAAATCGGTAATCGGTAATCGGTAACGAGTAAAGAGTAAAGAGTAACGAGTAAAGAGGAACGAGGAACGAGTAAAGAGGAACGAGTAAAGAGGAACGAGGAACGAGGAACGAGTGAAAAGGAACGAGGAATGGGGGAAGGATGAGTGGGGAACGTGTCTGCGCGGGGTGTGGGCGGCGGATTACGGGGTATTATGTCCAGGCGCTAGGGCAGAACTGGCACCCGGCGTGTTTTCGCTGCGCGGCGTGCGGCAATCCGATTGAGGGGCAGTACGGTGAACACGATGGCGCGGCGTATCACCCGCATTGCCACCAGGCGCGGTTCGGTCTGCGGTGCGCGGTGTGCGGTGGGTTCATCGAAGGACAGTACGTTCAACACGAAGGCCGGGCCTACCATCCCGATTGCCACAAACAACAGTTCGGCAAACGTTGCGCTGTCTGCGGCGAGTATATCGAAGGCCAGTACATTCTGACGTATTGGGGTGAACCCTATTGCGCCCGGCACAAAACGCAATACCCGGAGTGTTACGTCTGCCAACGCCCGGTGTGCCAGCGATTGACCGGCGGCAAGCAGTACCAGGATGGGCGGGTCGTCTGCATACTGTGCCGCAGAAAAGCGGTTGATGATCAAGCCCAGGCGCGCGAGATCATGCGGCAGGTGCAGGCGCGGATGGCCCGCTATGACCTGGACACGCACCGGGTTTCCATCCCACTGGAAATGGTCCCCCTCACCCGGCTCACGGCAGATGGTATGGCCGGCCCGATGGCGCGCCTGCAAGGTCAAACGCACAAACAGATAGAAACGCTCAACGGCCAGGAAGTCGCCCGCACCATCGAGGGAATCTATGTACTCGGCGGCCTGCCTGCCCTCTTGCGCGGCGTCGCTCAATCTCGCCGGTGGCCGCGCGGATAGCCAACATCCCCATAAGTAGAACATCGCCACCAATTTACAAGATATTTGTCTCTTATTTGACGTTTCCCGCAGATCGGGTATCCTATGGGCAACACCATACCGTTGGATTTTCGATCCAGAAAGGAACACAGCGATGAATAACCCATACAGTGGTAAAAGACTCAAAAACCGCCCCCTATCACGACGGCACTTTCTCAAAATCATAGCGGCCGGCCTGTTGGCCGGATGTGCGCCCCAACTCACTGCCATACCGACAGATGAACCGGCGACGACACCCCCTTCACCGACCGCCGCGCCGACAGACACGCCAGCCACACCACCGTCTACGCCAATACCGACACCTCAACCACCCCAGCCGACCACAGCGCCGCCCGACACTCCCACACCCACTTCCACCCTCACACCCGTCCCCCTTGCGCGGCCTCACGTGTTGGGCAAGGTCGTGCAGGCTCGTCACGCCGGGGTATGGGATGGCGGCGCCCTGCAATCCAACGCCATCCGCCAGATGCTCGATGCTTCCATCACCCAACTCACCGGGCTGGACGATGCGCGCGCAGCCTGGCGCGCCCTCTTCGCACCGGGCGAGCGCATCGCCCTCAAGGTCAACACGATTGCAGGCGCATCGTATTGGACGCACGTCCCGCTGGTGATGGCCGTCGCTGAGAGCCTGCAAGATGCGGGCATACCGGCGGAGCAGATCGTCATCTTCGACCGGCTATCGCGGGAACTGCAAGGCGCGGGCTACACGCTCAACACAGACGGGCCGGGCGTGCGCTGCTACGGCACGGACCGCGCCTACACTGCCGGGTGGACGCTGCTGGATAGAGACGTCGCCATCAGCGACGTGCTGCTGAGCTGCGATGCGCTCATCAACATCCCGCTGCTCAAAACGCATGGGACAAGCGGCATCAGCTTCGCGCTCAAGAACCACTACGGCACGTTCGACCGCCCCGGCCAATATCACGGGAACATCGAACAGGCGCTGGGTGCGCTCAACGCCTTGGACGCCATCCGCGACCGCACACGCCTGACCATCGGCGATGCGCTGAATATATGCACGCAGAATTGGAACAACGCCGTCACCGGGGACTCGATTCTCATGAGCTTCGACTCGGTAGCGCACGATGCCGTCGGGATGGAGCTTTACACCGACGCGCGCGCGGCAACCGGCGCCAATTCCACTGCTGCCGCCAAAAAGGTCGCGGCCTGGCTGGAATATGCCGCCTCGCTCGGACTGGGCGAGCACAAGCCGGATGCGATTCAGAAAGTGGAGGTCAAGTTAACATGAAACGTTGGACTCGACGACAGTTTTTACAGTGGGCTGGCCTGCTCGCCGCGAGCGCCGCGCTGTTAGGGCCGGGATGCTCGGCCAAACCCGGCGACGATGCCGGACGTTCCGCGGCTCCTGCGCCTACCGGCGACCAGGCGTATCTCGCCGTCGCGCGCGGCAACGATCCGGCGACGATCACGGAGCGGGCGCTCGCCGCCATCGGCGGCATCGAGCGCTTCGTCAAAGCGGGCAACGACGTCATCATCAAGCCCAACATCTGCGTGAATTACAACCCGCCGGAATTCGCCGCTACCACCAATCCTGACGTGGTCGCCGCGTTGGTGCGGCTCTGCTTGGGCGCGGGCGCGCGGCGCGTCCGTGTGATGGATATGCCCTTCGGCGGCACGCCGGAATCGGCCTACGCCATCAGCGGCATCGAGGATGCGGTCAAAGCGGCGGGCGGCGAGATGGAGATTATGAATCCGGCGAAGTTCGTCAAAAGCGCCATCCCGCAGGGCAAAAACATCCAGGAATGGGAAATCTACCGCGACGTGCTGACGACGGATGTGTTGATCAACGTCCCCATCGCCAAACACCACTCGCTGGCGCGGCTCAGTCTGGGGTTGAAAAATCTGCTTGGCGTCGTCAGCAATCCGAGTAAAATGCACAGTAACCTGGCGCAACGCATCGCCGACCTGTCGAGCGTCGTCCGCCCTACCCTCACCATCGTGGACGCCGTGCGCATCCTGGTAGCGAACGGCCCGACCGGCGGCAGCCTCAATGACGTCCGCCAGACCGATACCGTCATCGCCAGCCACGACTTCGTCGCCGCCGACGCCTGGGCCGCTACGCTGTTCGGTCTCAAAGGCGCGGATGTACCCTTCATCAAGGCCGCGGCCGACATGGGGTTGGGGACGTTGGAACTAGACAACATCAAGATAGAGGAAATCAGTGCTTGAGGTCGAACTGCATCCCGCCCAAATCGAAGACAAAAGCATCCTGCGCAACCTGATGGAGCTTTACGCCTACGACTTTACCGACTACGACGGCGCCGATGTCGATGAGCACGGATTGTATGGCTACCACCGCCTCGACCATTACTGGACCGATGAAGGCCGCTCGCCGTTCCTCGTTCGCGTGTCCGGCAAATGGGCCGGGCTGGCGTTGGTACGGGAGGTGACGCTGCCGGATGGCCGCCCGGCGCACAGCATCGCCGAGTTCTTCATTATGCGCAAATACCAGCGGCTAGGGGTAGGCCGCATCGTCGCTCAACGCCTCTTCGATATGTTCCCTGGCGCGTGGGAAATCGGGCAGTTGGCGTCGAACGTGCCGGCGCAGGCCTTCTGGCGCTCGGTGATCGCCGATTACACCGGCGGGCGTTTCGAGGAAGTGCAACGCGCCGACTGGGACGGCCCAATGCAGCAATTCGATACTGTTGGCACGTTGGAACATTAATCCGTTCCAACCATTCTTTTCGGAGGCATTGCAATGAAACAAAGTAACAGGGGCAAGAAAAACATTTCTCGACGGGATTTCCTGAAAATCGCGGCGATTGGCCTGCTCGCGGGGTGCGCGCCGACACAAGCGCCGCCAACGACGCCCGATGCGACGCCCACAACAGCGGCGACGGTTGCGCCGACAGATACACCGGCCCCGGTCCCCACCAACACCGCGACGCCCGCCCCTACCCGCACACCAACGGCGACTTTCACTCCGCTGCCGACCGTGACCCGCAAGCCGGACATCATCAAGTTCTACCCCGACAAGCCGAGCGCCGTCGTCCACACCCATCACGCCGGCGTGTGGAGCGGCGACGAGCTGGTGCCCAACGCAGTCCGGCAAATGCTCGACGCCTCCATCACCCGGCTCACCGGGTTGGACGACGCCCGCGAGGCCTGGCGCGCGCTCTTCGATCCCGGTGAGCGCATCGCCATCAAGGTCAATGCCTTCCGCAACAGCGTCATCTGGACGCACGTTCCGCTGGTGACGGCGGTGACGGATTCGCTGCAAGAGGCCGGCATTCCGGCGGAAAACATCGTCATCTTCGATTATTACACCTCCGAGTTGCAGGAGGCCGGCTATGCAGTCAACCCGGACGGCCCCGGCGTGCGCTGCGTCGGTACCGACAAAGACTACAGCGACGGCTTCGAGATCGTCGGCAGCAAGATTCAGTTGAGCAACGTGCTGCTCGGCTGCGACGCGCTCATCAATATGCCGGTGCTCAAATCGCACATGCTCGCGGGGATGTCCTACGCGCTGAAGAACCACTACGGCACGCTTAGCCGGCCCGATAGCTTCCACGGTGGAAACAGACTCAACATGGGGCTGCCCGAATTGAACGCGCTCTCCCCCATCAAGGATCGCACCCGTCTGGTCATCGGCGACGCGCTCGCAGCGTGCCTGCGCTACGGCAGCTCGTGGCCGTACTGGGATGCGGACTACACCGGCGACTCGATCATGATGAGCTTCGACCCGGTGGCGCACGATGCGGTGGGCTTCAAGTTGTTCACCGATCTACTGGCGGCGGACGGCGGCAATCCCGCATCGGCTATCGGCATGGCGACGCCCTGGTTCGAGAACGCGACGAAGATCGGCCTGGGGACGCACAACTTCGATGACATCGACCTTTCCGAGATCAATTTGTAGAGCAAACTGACAGTTTGCTCTACAAAACACCCAGGATAATCATGGCAAAACGCAAACTATTCAACTTCTTGTGGATCGTCCTGCTCGTAGCAAGCTGCGGGCAAAAAGCGACAACGACGCCGCCCGCTACTGTCGCGCTGCATGACGTTTTCCCCGCCGCAGACGCCATCCCCGGCTGGACGCGCG
>DAOUAY010000041.1:0-3042 GCA_034432995.1 Anaerolineae bacterium
GGCGGTAAAGAGAACGGTCGCGCTGACGCAACGACGGTTCTCAAGCCCGCGAGCGGTTTGCCACAGGCAAACGGCAGACCCGGTGTAATTCCGGGGCCGACGGTAAAAGCGGTTCGAGTGCGAACAGCAAAGTCCGGATGAAAGAAGGAGCGCGCGCAGGATTAGCGTGTCGTATAACGCCCCGAAGGTCAACTTTGGGGCGTTTGTTTTTGTCAACGGATTGAACAGATTTTAACGGATTTTCACTTTGCCATTTGCCATTTGCCATTTGCCATTTGCCATTTGCCATTTTCTAGAGGGAGAGGATAGTGGCATCACGCAGCACGCGCACATCGAATGGGAACTACGAGCAATCGCCGTTCCGGCATCTGCCTTTCTATCTGCTGTCGGTGGGGCTGGCAGTGCTCGTCTGGCAGATGGGCGTGCAGTGGATCGCCGACACGCCGCGCCGGTTCCTGTTGCCGACGCCGGCCGAGGTGCTGGCGCGGTTCGTCAAGCTCAGCGCCGACGGCACATTGGCCTTCCACGCTCGCGTCACCCTGGTGGAGATGGGACTGGGGTTGCTCGTGGGCACGACGCTCGCCGTGCTGCTGGGCTACGGCGTGGCGCACAGCAGGCTACTCGCCTACCTTCTTGAGCCGGTGATCGTCACCTCGCAGGCCGTACCGATTGTGGCGCTCGCGCCGCTGCTGACCGTGTGGTTCGGCCCCAAGCTGGCTTCGAAGGTGGTGGTGTGCGCGCTCATCGTCTTCTTTCCGATTCTCGTCAACGTCGTCGCCGGACTAAAGGGGATCGACCCGCGTCTGCGGGATTTGTTCCGCATGTTGGAAGCGCCCCGGTACAAGGTGCTGCTCGATCTGGAAATCCCTGCCGCGCTGCCTTCATTTCTGGCAGGGTTGCGGGTCAGCGGCACGCTCGCGGGGATGGGGGCGGTCGTCGGCGAATTCGTGGCCTCGACACAAGGGCTTGGCTACCTGGTCAAACAGGGACAGAATCTCTACGATATGCCGATGATGTTCGTGGCGATCATCACCTTGATGGCGATTGCCCTGACGGTCTACGGCCTGCTCACCCTTGTGGAACGCCGCGCGCTGCGCTGGACTGTGTTGGACACGACGACTGCCAGTGAAGAAGAAGCAGTTTGAGCGTCAGAACGAAGAACGTCTGAGGAATCCCGATCATGAGAATGCCTGCGCCGAATCACAATCTGGCGCTGCAGGGGTGGCGGATTGTGATCCGCCTCAAGCGTTGAAGCAAGACTATTTTCGAGGAGGGGGAAAATGCGTACACGTTTGTTTTATTTGCTTGTCGTCATGGTGTTGTTGATGGGATGCACGGGAAATCCCGCCAAAACGGAGTTGACCGAAATCAATCTGCCGATGGGCTACGTGGCAAACGTACAGTTCACGCCATTCTATATGGCTAAGGAACGGGAATACTTCCAGAGAGCCGGCTTCGATGTGAGCTTCGACTACCGCTGGGAGACCGATGGCATTCAACTGGTCGCCGCCGGTGAGATTCCCTTCGCCATTGCCAGCGGCGATCAAGTGATCCAGGCCCGCAGTCGGGGCTTGCCGGTCGTCGCGGTGGCGGCGTGGTACCAGCGGTTCCCGGTCGCCATTATTGCGCTGGAAAATACACCCCTGCGCACTCCCGAAGACCTGCGCGGCCTGAGCATCGGCATTCCGGAGACCTTTGGCGGATCGTACATCGGGCTGCGCGCGCTGCTCGAAGCGGGCGGGCTGACCGAAGCGGACATCGACCTGCAAGCCATCGGCTACACGCAACTGGCGGCGCTGACCGCGGGAACGGTCGATGCGGTGGTCGTCTATGCCAACAACGAACCCGTCGTTCTCGCACGAGAGGGCGTCCCCTTCAACAGCCTGTACGTCGCGGACTACGCGCACATCGTATCCGCCGTGCTCGTGAGCAACGATACGATGGTGAAAGAACAGCCAAAAGTCGTGCGCGCCTTCGTGGATGCCTTCCTCAAGGGCCTGCAAGACGTGCTCGATGACCCGGACGCCGCTTTCGAGATCAGCAAGAAATACATCGAAGGACTTGAGGCGAACGCTGTCGCGCAACGCGGGGTGCTGGATACCAGCATCGACTATTGGCGGTCGCCCGAACTGGGCAAATTCGACGCCGACAGTTGGCAGCAGGCGCAAACTGTGATGGCCGAAATCGGCCTGATCGAGCAGACGATGCCAGTGGAAAGCCTGTTCACCAATGCTTTCGTGGAATAAATGACTGAATCGTTTTTGCGTATCCGCAACCTGTCCGCGAGTTTTCGCGGCTACCTGGGCGACCTGAGCGCGCTGGAAGATGTCTCGTTCGACGTGGCGCGCGGGGAATTCGTCTGCCTCATAGGGCCTTCAGGATGCGGAAAATCGACGCTGTTGCGCATCGCTGCCGGGCTACTCAGCCCTTCGCGCGGCGAGATTCTGTTGGAAGGCCAACCCCAGCACACACCGCAGAAGCGGGTTGGATTGGTCTTCCAACAGCCGACGCTCCTGCCCTGGCGCACCGTGCGCGATAACATCGCGTTGCCGCTGGAGATGATGAAGTTATCGCCGGCCGCTATCCAGGCGCGCACCGCCGATTTGTTGGAGCTGGTCGGACTTGTGGGTTTCGAGCAGGAGTATCCCATTCACCTTTCCGGCGGGATGGCGCAGCGCACGGCCCTGGCCCGTGCGCTGGCGCACAACCCGGAGGTGCTGCTGCTCGATGAACCGTTCGGCGCGCTCGACGCACTGACACGCGAGCGCATGGCGGCGGAACTGCTGCGCATCTGGGAACGCGACAAGCGGACGGTGCTGATGGTGACGCACAGCGTCGAGGAAGCGGCGTTACTGGCTGACCGCGTGGTGGTGTTGAGCGCGCGTCCGGGCCACGTGGTGGAGATCGTAGAGGTGACGCTGCCACGCCCGCGTTCGATGGCGCTGCTCGCCACGCCGGAGTTACAGCAGATTGCAGGGCATCTCAGGGAGGCGTTGTCCAGCGGCAACGGTCACGCGCCGGCGTACCCTAGCCCGCCTTCCA
>DAOUAY010000042.1:0-1850 GCA_034432995.1 Anaerolineae bacterium
CGGCGGTCCGCGAAATCGCCCTTGCCGTGGATCTCGATGTCGTACCAGGGAAACGGCTGCCGGATCCAGTGAAAGCCGGCGTCGGCAATCATCTGCAGCGACCGGGCGCGCTTTTCTGGCTCGACCTCTTGTTCCAGGAAAGTGTTCACGCCAAACGGGGGCAGATCGGTGTGGGTGACAGCGACATCAGCAGCCGTGCGGGGCAACGGACGGGTCCACCGGAAGGCCCACTGCACCAGACCGCGCAGTTGGGGGATCAGACGCTCCTCACCGGTGATAGCAAACAGAACGCGAGAATTCGCGCGCGCGCGCGGATCGGGGAATAGCCAGGTCACACTCACCAACACAGCGAGCGTCAGCAACGCCAGCATGGGCCAAAATCGGCGCACCATAGATCACGGGGATTGGCGGTCTGTGGGCGACGGCGCTTTTTCTCCAAGCAACAGCGCGACCGAGAGCGGCTGCTCTTTGCCGAGATAGAACTGCACATCCGTGAGGGAACGTTCGTAAAGTTCGAGCAAAGCATCATCGTCCCCTTTGAAGCCGCTGACCGTGCGCCGGGCGCAGGTGCAGCATCCCAACGAGGCGCGATAGCTGTCAAGGTCACAGGTCAGACAACTGCCCAACTTGATCATCATCAAGCCAAAAGCGAGCACTTCCTCATAATGGTGCGGCAAAAACGCCACCCGTTCGATTAAATGCTGCCACTGAGGGCCGCGAAGATCACGCAATTGTTGAATGCAACGGGGTGGAAAAAGGATTTCGCTATCTGGATACATTTTTGCTCGCTGTGTAAGACTCCTTAAACTAGGCCATATAATAGCACAATAAAGGCGCTTTTTCAAGGGTTTTTCTTAGTATTTTCGAGGAAATCCTGGCAGAAACTATTCTTCTGAGGGATCATTCCTTTACAAAATGCCCGAAACCGGTATACTCACGGCTGGATAAGGCGTAAGGGTGAGAGGCGATCCTATGGGAGGTGTTATGGCAGAAACAGAGGTGCGACCGGCGCAGCCGCGTACCACCGTGTGCATCACGTTGCCCGACAAACGCACCTTCGCAGGACCGGTGGGTACAACGGTCGAGGCGTTTCTCAAAGCCGCGTATCCCGAGCCAAAAGCGCCTCTCATCGCCGCGTTGGTGAACGGGCAACTGCGGGAATTGACATACGCCCTCAAACGCGATTGTGACGTGGAGCCGATTGACCTGTCGCACTCGGATGGGGTGCGTATTTACCGGCGCTCCCTTTCTTTTTTGATGATGGCGGCAGCTCGAAAGCTTTTACCCGGCGTGGAAATCTTCTTCGATCACTCGCTGCCGTTTGGCGGATATTTCTGCGAGGTGCGCAACCGCGAGCCACTCACCCCTGACGAGCTGGAAGCCATTTCTGCGGAGATGCAGCGTATGGTCGCCGCCGACATTCCCATCGCGCGCACGAGCATCCCGCTAGAAGAAGCCCTGAGCATCTTCCAAAGCCGCAATGAGTTGGACAAAGCCCAACTGTTCCAGGGGCGGGAGCGCAACAAGAAAGACTACCTCCAATGGTACATCCTCGACGAGTATCAGGATTATTTCCACGGTTACATGGTGCCCTCCACCGGTTATCTGCAATATTTCGGGTTACTGCCCTGGGAAGACGGCTTCATCCTGCAATTTCCCCGGCGGCACGAACCTGACGAACTCCAACCGGTCCAGCGCGACCCGCAACTGCTCTCCGTTTTCCGTGACTATGGCCGGTGGCTGCGCCTGCTCGGTGCAGAGAGTGTTGGCGAACTGAACGCGATCATCGCCCGCAAGGAGTTGCGCACCACGATTCTGGTCTCCGAGGCGCTGCACGAGCAACGCATTGC
>DAOUAY010000043.1:0-4570 GCA_034432995.1 Anaerolineae bacterium
TGTTGGAATATGCTGACCTGCATTGGCTGATTGGCCTGGATGGGCTGGATGAAATCTGGTCCGAGGTGAAACAGCGATATTTCATAGAAGGATTACAGGCTTTTTGGGAGGAGTATCCCCGCGTCAAGGTCATCTTGACTACTCGTCCGGATGTCAATCGAGGTCTACTAGAGACCAGAGGCGAAGTGATAGACATTGCGCCGTTGACACCTGAGCAAATTCTGCGCTATATTCAAAACTTCCCTGGCGCAGAAGACCCGGAGCGTTATGGTGAAATCGAAGCATTTCTGCGCAACGACGCCGAGTTGTGGGAGTTGTGCCAGGCGCCGGCGTACCTGGAAGCCTCCGTAACGGCGTTTGTGGATGCCTACCCACAGTCTTTGGAGGAGCCGGCAACGTCAACCGTGGAGTTATCTGAACCGGCCCCGCCAAAGTCAAACGAACCGACCGGCTCCGTTGGGGTAGACAATGTACCCATAGTCGGCGCTGCGGATCTCGTTCTTGAGGACACAATTATGGAGGTGGGTGAATCGGCTGAAGTAGAAGAGCCGCAAGAAGATGTTGTGCTTCGCATATCCCTGGGCATTTTGTTGGAAAAGGTCTACCGTCACTTGTGGGAACGGGAACAAGGTCGTCATCCTTATCCGCCGGAAAAATGGGTGACGTGGCGTGAACGAACAGAGCGTCTGGCGCTGCAAATGGACGGCGCGAAAGAGCGTTTCTCCTGCGAAGAAACTATCAGGTGCATGAAAAGCCAAGAAGCCATTGCGCGTTTGCTCAGCCTGGGCGTGCTCAAACGGGATACGCCCGAAACCTGGCTCCGGTTTGCCGCGCGGTTGACCCAACTCTACTTTGCGGCAGCCTTCTTGAAGCGCTATATTCAACATGCAGTGAATCATATCAAAGCGCATCGGCATATCCAGCATACGCTACCCGATTTCCGGCAGCGGCTTTTGGAAATCTTGTCGCACATCAGTAATGTGAATCCATATCCCATTTTTCAGGAGGTGAACAATGAGTCAGTATAGAGACAGGGACAGAGCGCCTACCCAGCGCCCTTCGGACGCCGATCTGCGCAAAATCATCACCGACCCCGAAGGCGCAGAAGCGATGGTCACGTGGGCCGAAACGTTGGGAAAGCAACTCAAAGAGCAGGGGCTGACGACCAGCCAGATCCGCTCGCTCTTTGGCGAGGTGCGCCAGATTCAGGCCGAGTGGAGCATCGAGAACCGCCGCGCACACGCCAGGCGCCGCCTGATCCTGCTCAAGCCCAAGATGGCTTACCGCGCTCGCAAGGAACGGGGCAAGGCGGTCGCGGACCTGGTAGATGTGCTACGGCCTTCACTGGACCTGGTCACAAAGGCCAACCCGCGCCTGGCCGGCAGTCCCCCAGGTGGAAAAGACAACCAGGACGACAACTTTCAACGGTTTGCAGAATTCTTCGAGGCCATCCTGGCCTATCACAAAGCCTATGGCGGCAGTTGAGGAGGCGAACAATGGCTAACATCAAACTTGCAGGACGGGTGTTCATCACCTTTGACATCGAGACGGTGACCGGTTTGCACATCGGCGGCAGTGAGTCGGGCATCGAGATCGGCGGCGTGGATAAAACGGTCATCCGCGACAAACTGACCAACCGCCCCTATATCCCCGGCTCTTCCCTGCGGGGCAAGATGCGCAGCCTGTTGGAGAAATATCACGGGCTGGAGCAAAATCAGTCCATCGGACAGGGGCGAATTCACTCTTGTACCGACGAAAGCAAATATCCAAACTGCGATGTGTGCCAGGTCTTTGGCGTGCCGGGCGAACGTAAGTTCGCTACGCCCACCCGCCTGGTGGTGCGCGACGTCCACCTGAGCGATGCCAGCGCCAAGGCGCTGGAAGATTCGGGGCGCACCGACCTGCCCTATACCGAGGTCAAGACCGAGGTCTCGATTGACCGCGTGACCTCGGCCGCCAACCCGCGCCAGATGGAGCGTGTGCCCGCCGGCGTTACCTTTAGCAACGCCGAACTGGTCTATGGCGTCTACAGCGGCGATGGCTGCACGCCCGGCAAGGACATCGAGCGCCTGCGCACGGTCATCGAAGGGCTGCAACTGCTGGAAGACGATTACCTGGGCGGCCTCGGTTCGCGCGGCTCCGGCAAGGTGCGTTTGCAAAATATCAAGGTCAAGGCGCGCGCCCACGGCGAGATGGGCGAGCCGCAGACGCTCAAGGAATACAACGACCTGACTGCCCTGAGCCAGGCTGTAAATGAGGTGCTCAAAGCTGTGAAGCAAGCCCTCTCTGCGGGCTGAAAGGAGGCCGCAATGCCTGACTTGACCGTGTACCGCCTGACCTTTGCGGGCGGGCTGCACGTCGGCGCGCGCGGGGTGGACCTGGCCGAAAGCAGTGTCAGCGTGCCTTCGGACACGCTCCTGGCCGCGCTGCTAGACGCGCACCTTTGCGCCGGGGGGCAGATAGAGGACTGGTTCATCCCACCGGCAGGTCCAAACGCTATGACAAGGGACTGCCCTTATCGGATCACGTCGGCCTTCCCGTATGCAGGCGAGGTGTACTTTTTCCCGATGCCGGTTCCGGCGCAGGCGTTTTTCTCCAACGGCCTGCTCAAAGACCGCCGCAAGGATGTCAAACGCATCCGCTTTGTCTCGGAAGGCATCCTGTGCAAGATGCTGGCCGGTGAACCGCTGGACGACTGGCTTTTCCCGAAGGATGAAAAGGTCAAGCCGACAACCGGTGTGGCGCTCCAGAAAGGAGCCCTGTGGTTGACGTTGGCGGAGTGCGAGCGTCTGCCTGACGTGTTGCGCCACGATGCCAAAACCAACAAGCCGATCCCGCCGCGCGCTTTGCGCCGCCACGCGGTCTACACCGAAACCACAGTCCCTCGCGTGACGGTGAACCGCATCAATTCCGCCGCCAACATCTTTCACGCCGGACGGGTGACGTTCGCGCCCGACTGTGGCCTGTGGTTCGGCCTGGCCGGACAGCCGCCCGCCGACCTGACGCGCGCCCTCCAGATGTTGAGTGAGGATGGCCTGGGTGGCGAGCGTGCTGCCGGCTATGGCGTCTTTTCCTGGTCCGTGGCGCCCCAACCGCTCGCATTGCCCGACCCGTCGCCCAACGGCGCGGCGCTGTTGCTGAGCCGCTACCACCCACGCGCCGGAGAAATCGCCGCCCTGCAACGCCCGGGCGCGGCGTATGAACTGACGGCAGTGGCCGGCTGGCTGCGCACCTGGGACGGCGCAGCCCAGCGCCGCCGCAGGCTCTGGCTGCTGCGCGAAGGAAGCGTGGTCTACCCGCCGGGCGGCGGCCCGTGGGGCGACGTGGTGGACGTGCGCCCGACCTACGAGAACCCGGCCGGCGACCTGCCGCATCCCGTCTGGCGCGCCGGCCTGGCGCTGGCCGTGGCCTGGCCGTATCCACCGCAAGGAGGGCAAGATGCCTGATTATACCCTCTACAACGTCAAAGTAACCGTGCTGTCGCCATTGCACATCGGCAGCGGGCGTGATCTGCTGAACGAGTACGATTACGCCATTTACCAGGGGCAAACCTGGCGCATCAACGAGGACACGTTGTTGGAAGCCCAGAACGTGGACGACCCGGCCGTCGCCGACCGCCTGGCGCAAACGCCGCCGGCGCAGTTGTTACGCCAACCGGATGATTTCCGTCCCGACAGCCGCTTTTTTCGTTATGTAATCAAGGGCACGCCCAGAGCCACCGGGACAGGCGCGCAGGTACGCGAACAGCTCAAGGATGTCTACGACCGGCCTTACCTGCCCGGCACGACGCTCAAGGGGGCACTGCGCACGGCGTTGGGCTGGCTGGCCTGGGAGAAACGCGGCTTGCGCCCCGACCGCACGAAACTGGGCCGCGACCGGCGCTTTGCGGCGCAGCAGTACGAACACGAGTTGTTCGGGCGCGACCCCAACCACGACCTGCTGCGCGCGCTCCACGTGGGCGATAGCGCGCCGGTTGGTGCCGACCGGTTGATGATCGTCAACGCACGGGTGCTGAACCGCGGCGGCAAACCGGCTTCTCCCATCGAACTCGAGGCGCTGCGGCCCGATACAGTCTTCGAACTGACCCTCAAGATAGACACCGTGCTCTTTTCATCCTGGGCGCAAGCGCACGGCCTCAAACTGCCGGGGGCGGCGCTACTGCGTGAATTGCCTGGCGTCGTCCAGGCGCATACGGCCCAACGTCTGGCCCGCGAAGCGGAGTGGTTCGCCCGCATCCCCGGCGCAGATAAAGTCGCAGACTACTGCCGGCAGTTGCGGGATACACGCCTGCCTCCGAGCGCCTTTTTCATCCAAATCGGTTGGGGAACCGGCTGGGAGGGCAAGACGTTCGGCAGCCGCCTGCAGGCCGACAGCAACTTTATGGAGACCATCGTGCGCCATCCCAAAGAAGGCGGCTACGGCCTGGCGCGCGGACAGCGCAAGCCCGGCGACCCATTCCCCAAAAGTCGCCGTGTGCTGGTGCAGGTGCAGCGCGGCCCGGATGGACGCACGATAGAAACGCCGCACTCGCCGTTGGGCTGGGTGCTGGTGGAGCTCAAGGCAACGTGAT
>DAOUAY010000044.1:0-23484 GCA_034432995.1 Anaerolineae bacterium
TCGTAACTATGGGTGGTGACGACGCCGTTGGGCAACGTGGTCGCGCTCAGGCGGCCGGCAGAGTCGTAGGCGTAGGTCGTCGTGCCGGTGGTCCAGTCGGTGACCTGGATGAGGCGGTTGTCGGCGTCGAAGGCGTAGTGCGTGGTTGTGGGTTGGGCGTTGTGGGTGACGGTGAGGGCGGTGCGGTTGCCTGCCAGGTCGTAGCCGTATTCGACGACGCCGGTGAACGTGCCTGGCGGCGGATTTTCGCGCCGTCCGGTCTGCACCTCATTGCGGATCATCGCGTGGTAGGCGGGATCGAAGATGTGGCCTTTGGTCAGGCCGTAGACCAGTCCGGCGTAGCGCGTGATAGCGAAGGCCAGCAGGACGCCGCCTGGACGCAGAACGCGCTTTGCTTCGGTGATGGCGCGCAGCCGATCTTTCCGCTCGGAGAGGTGATACAACGGTCCGTGCATGATGACGGCGTCGGCGAAGCCGGCGTCGAAGTCCAGATGTCGCGCATCGCCGACGCACATACCGGCAAGCTGTGGCGCTCCGGGAGCCTGGGCTGCTTCGCGCGCCTGCTCGATGTGGCGGGGTACGATGTCCACCAGATATGCTCTGTACCCCAATCCCGCCAGCCAGAACGCGTAGACGCCCGTCGCCCCACCCACGTCCAGCACGACCGCCGGAGCCGGGGGTAAATAGCGCAGCATCGACTCCCGCGTGCGGGCCAGCTCCAAAGGGCCGATGTCGTGCTTCAGGCGTTCGTCTTCGTTGTAGACGTTATAATGATCGATGATTTCTTGCGCAAGCGTTTGAGATAAAGTCATCCCTCTCCCCCCCCCGTCTACTGTCTGCCGTCTACCGTCTACTGTCTACCGTGGCGCTTACGGCGCACAATCGCAATTCGCGCCGAAATCTTCCGGGCCCAGACTTTTCGGCGCTTCCAGCGCCTTCCGCAGCGAGAAATACGCCGGTTTCGAGCGATACGCCTTGTCGAAGATGAGCGCATGATCGTAGCCGGAGGAGGAACTGGGAATCCACGAGTAGCGGTCGGTGAAGCCCCACATCACAAACGCGGTGCAGTTGTCGGCAGACAGGCACACCTCGAGCAATTCTTGATACAAATTCGCCTGCAAGGTGAGCATAGGCTCTGTAACGTTGGAAGGTAACCGCACATCCAGCTCAGTAATGTGGACTTGCAACCCCAACGCGCCTAATCGCTGGATGTTGGCGAACAAGTCTTCCGGCTTTGGCGCGGTTCCCGGGGCGACGTGCATTTGTAATCCGACCCCGTGGATAGGCACGCCGCGCGCTAACATGCCTTTCACCAACGCATATACCTGATCGGATTTTGGATTCAATCCTTCCGCACCATAATCGTTGTAGAAGAGCAGCGCCTCCGGGTCTGCCGCGTGCGCCCATAAGAACGCTTTATCCACATAATCCGCGCCGACGCCCGTGCTCCAGACCGTCTCGCGCAGTCCCCCGCTGCCGCTCTCACTGATCGCCTCGTTGACCACATCCCAATAATCCACCCGCCCCTTGTACCGGCTGACGACAGTGGTGATGTGGTCTTGCAGCACCGCGTTCCACTGTTCCTGCGTGAACGTTGCGTTGTTGATCCAGTCCGGCGTGGATTGATGCCAGACCAGCGCGTGACCGCGAATCCGCATGTCGTGCGCCTCGGCAAACTCGACCACGGCGTCCGAACCGGTAAAGTCATATCGCCCCTGCTCGGGGTGGATCGGCCAGAATTTGAAGGCGTTCTCCGTGACGAGGATATTGAATTCGCGGCCCAGCACTTCGGCGTAGGTCTTGTCGCAGCGAATGTGCTGCGGCTCCACTGCGCCGCCGATCAGGATATTGCGCGCGGCGGCCAGAGCGCGCAGCGGCGGCTCGGTCGGCGTGTAGGCCGCGCCGCCGGAAACATCCACTGCGACGGCGGTATTCTCCGGTGGGGCCGTGACGGTGAGTTCGTAGAGCGTGAGGGTGTTGTTGGGCCGCACACTCGCGCCAAAGTACGCGAAGCCGTCGGGGAAAGCGTCCACTGCCGCTATGCGCCCCACCTCCTTGCCGTTAGCAAAGAAGATAAACTCCGCTCCCACGCGGCGCAGTTCGAGTTTCACCTTATCGCCCAACCCATCGGCGGTAAAAGTCTGGGTGACGCTGGGCATGAAACTGGCCCCGTTGTAATAATTGACGATGACCTGGCCTTCTTCCAGCCCCACATCGAGCTTGCGCCCCTGATCCCACCAGGCGCTCTCTCCCAGCCGTCCGATCAGCGAGAACGCCGCCAGATTCTCCTGAGCAGCGGACAGTGTCACCGTCACGTTGAAGTCGCCCTGTGTGATCAAGCGGGGGCCGTAGATATTCACATAAGCGCGGAATTCGTTGCCCGCCGCGATGGCAACCGCGCCGTCGTTCGTCGTATTCCCACTGCCGCACGTCCAGGATGTATCCTTGAGCAATTCCGTGCTGCCGGCCACAGGCGACCACGAGTCGGAAGTGCAGGCAGTGAGAAGGAAGGCCACTATCCACAGAAGATACACGATAACTTTCAGGTTCCTCATCGGCAATCCCCTTCCTACTTTCCGAATCCCCAAAACCGATCTCCCTTACTATACAGCAAACTGCCTGAGAAGCCAGTTCTTCTCAGGCAGTTTGCTGTATAGCCGCTTTAAGGAGGAAAAGCTGCTATCCCTTGATGGCCCCTGCCAATGTCGAAATGAAGTACCGCTGACTGTACGCATAGAGGGCTAACGGCACCACCGCAGCCACAATCGCCGCGGTGCGGACAACGGGCAGGGCAAAAACATCGGCAACTTGCTGCTGGTTCAAATTCGCAATGGCCGGCATCAGCAAGCGTTTGTTCACATCGCTGATGAGGATTTGCGGCCATAGCAGCGCGTTCCACGTACCGCGCAGGGACAGCGTCGCAATGACGCCGATCCCGGCTTTGGCATTCGGCAACACAATCCTGAAAAACAAGTCGAATTCATTAGCGCCGTCCATCCGCGCCGCTTCCATCATCTCGGTGGGAATGTTGAGCATAAACTGGCGCATCAGAAAGATGCCAAAAGCGCCGCCGCCCACGCCGGGCAGAATCAGCCCCCAATAGTTATTGATCAATTTGAGGTCGCGCATCACAATGAACTGAGGAACCAACATGGTAGCGGTGGGCAACAGCATCACGCCGATGATGAGGGAGAACAGGACATCTCGACCTGGGAAGCGCAGTTTAGCCAAAGCGTAGCCCGACAGGGTACACGCCAGGGTGCTGAGCGCCGTCGTCGCCACAGCTATCCATACCGAATTCAAGATATAATCCTGAAAGTGGTATTTTTCACTCACCATTAACTGGTAGAATTGCGTGCTAAATTTGGCCGGGATCGGGCTTAGCGGATTGAGAACGACGTCAATCCTGTTAAAGGTTGAACCCACGATGCACAAGAAAGGCCAGATGAAGATCAAAGCCAGGATCGCAGCCAGCGCCGTGGACAGAATGGCCTGCAAGCGAAAGAGGCCAATTTTTGCGCGGGCATTGGGACTCCGTCCGGAGGCTGTATAACGTGTCACAGTCGGCGCTGTCATTACGCTTCCTCCTTTCCTAGTCTGAATTCATATAGCCTTAACTGTAAAATAGTGATCACGACCGCGATGAAAAAGACCAACCAGCCGATGGCCGTCGCATAACCCATACGAAATTGCCCGAAGGCCATCTGTTGGATATGCGTCATGAAGAACCAGCCTTTCCCGCGCGCCCCGCCGCCTGTTCCTAAGAAGACATAAGGCACCTCGAAATTCATCAGCGACCCCGCCGCAGCCGTAATCGAGATATAGGCAAAGACCGGTTTGAGCAGCGGTAGAATAATGTAGCGGGCGCGTTGCCAGGGCGACGCCCCATCCACAATGGAGGCTTCGATAATTTCATCCCCGATCCCACTCATCCCCGCGATGAGAAACACGGCGTGATTGCCCATCCACTGCCAAAAGGCAATCACCAATAAGTTGGGAATGATGAACTGTGCAAGGCCGGCCCAGTCAACGCGCGGGCCGCCAAATCCTGCAATGAGGGCATTGGCAAAACCGTGCGTCTTGCTGAAAAACCATCCTCCGATGACGCCCATCGTCACACCGGGAAGCACAGAAGGAATAAAAAACAAAGTGCGCCACAGCCCCTTTGCTTTGAGCGTGCGGGAGGTCAGGAGCAACGCTAACAAAAACGCGAAGGGCAATTGTGTCGCCAGACTCCCCACGGTGAAGTAGATGAAGTTTTTGAAGGCTATGCCCATGCGCGAATCATTGGTCAACGCTTCGATATAATTGGCCAGCCCTACCCCCGTCCATTGGCCGGTGTAGCCTTTAGACTCCTGAAACCCCATCACAACAGCGCGTAACATCGGATAGAGCGTGAAAATCGCAAACGTGATAAAAAACGGCGCAACGAACAGATAGGGTGTCCATTTCGTTTGATCAGAAAAGAATTTTCCAACTGGGGAACGCCTCTTTGTTGGTCCTGAAACAGCGATACTTGCCATCAATGCCTCCTTCGACAAGAACAAGCAAAGATATTCAGCCTTTGATTGCCCCGGCCAGCGTTGATACAAAGTGGCGTTGGCTGTAGGCATACAAGGCCAGCGGGACTATAGCCGCAACCAGGGAAGCCGTCCGCACGACGTGTATAGCCCAAACCTCGACCATCATATTGTTATGCAGTGCGATTTGGGGCATAAGGAGTTGCCGGGCAGGGTTGGTGATGATAAGCTGAGGCCATAACAGTGCATTCCAGTTGCCGCGCAGTGAAAGTGTGGCAATGACAGCAACCCCGGCTTTAGCGTTCGGCAGCACGATCCTGGAGAACAAGGCGAACTCGTTGGCGCCATCTATCCGCGCGGCTTCCAGCATCTCGGTGGGAATGTTGAGCATGAACTGGCGCATCAGGAAGATGCCGAAGGCGCCGCCGCCCACACCGGGCAGGATCAGCCCCCAATACTTATCCACCAAGTTAAGCTCGCGCATCACCACGAACTGCGGAACCAGCATCGTAGCGGTGGGCAGCAGCATAACGGCGATGATGATGGAGAACAGAAGGCCGCGACCTGGGAAGCGCAGTTTGGCCAAAGCGTAACCCGATAAGGTACACGCCAGGGCGCTGAGTACTGTCGTACTGACGCTCACGACGACCGAATTCATGATATAAGCCTGGAAGTGATACTTTTCATTGAACATCAACTGGTAGAACTGTAAACTGAATTTGGCCGGGATTGGGATCAGCGGGTTCAGTACCACATCGAGTTTGTTGAAAGTCGCTCCCAACATACACAAGAAGGGCCACACAAACACTAACGCAAGGATGGCGGCAATAGTGGTCGTTACGATGGCTCGCAAACGGAAAAGGCCGATTTTTGAGCGAGTTTGGGAATATCGAATAGACAAAGCCGGAGTTGCCATGTTCGTTTTGACTGTCCTTCAGAGAGATTGTGCTCAGGTGCAACGCGCGCAGTGCACATGCTTACAGCCAAGTGCGTTGCCTCGAATAATCATACTATATACCAAAATACCTGGGGGAGCAACTCCCAATCTCCCCCAGGTTGAACTGACCAAGCAACGCAAACAGGGACGGACATACACCCCGCTGTGTCTAGAACTTGTTCTTCTCGATATCCGCGACAGCCTGCTCATAGGCCGCGTCAATACACTCGTCCAGGGTGATCTCCCCGGCCCAGGCTGCGCTAAACTGCGAGCCCCACGCGTCTGTGACAAGGCTGGTCGTCCACTGCTCGTAGTAACTGGGCAGGCGACCGGCGGCATCAATGAAGATTTCACCGGCAACTTGTCCGCCAAGGTACTCCGTGGGCTTGTGGAAGATTTCATTGTCCCAGGCGCCCTTCACAGGCGGCAAAATCCCGGTTTCCACAAAACGCAGCGCCAGTTGGCCGTCGCCATCCTCGAAGTACACGTACAACAGCACGTTGATGGCCAGGTCGGCGATTTTGCACAGTTTCGGTACGGAGGCGCTGGTGCCGCCCCACGAGGTGGTGCGAGGAGAATTTGCCGTCATGCCTGGCAAACTCGTCATCCGCATGGGCGAATCGGCCAACCACGCCTTATCCTCTGCGGTACCCTGGAAGTGAATGCCGTACAACCAGTCAGGGCAGAACTGGGCCAACACCTGCCCCTCTTTGACCATTGCGACCTGGTTGCCCCAGTCAATCTCCATGTGATAGTCATGAAAGCGCATCCAGTCGGCGGCGGCTTCTTTCAGGGCCGGGTCTTTCAACATCGGATCGCCATTGGCATCCGTCCACCAAATGCCCTTGTCCATCATCCGCGCCGGCAGGTTGGTGCAGCTCAGGCAGTCCATAATGACAGCGCGCGGGCGTCCATCCGGCATCTTCATATCGGTCTTCTTTGCAACTTCCTTGGCGGCATCGAGGAATTTCCCATAGGTATCCACGGTCGCCATGTCAATGCCGAACTCCTTCCACGCGCGGTCATGGTACAACATCACCACAGGATGCACATCATGCGGTGCGCCATAATACTTACCGGCCTTGCTGTAGCGGTCGAAACGGCTCATCAGTACCTGGTTCGCGTAGGGGCTGGCTTGCAGTGCGGGCTTCAGGTCAACGAAAGGAATGATGCTGTCATCACCCTTCAAGAACTTCACAACGTCATCCGCGTTTTGCTCGATGATATCAGGGAAACCGCTGCCAGCCATCAGGGTAGCCGGGAACTTCTGGGTCATCGCATCGCGGGACATCATCTCATAGCTGAGCTTAAGGTTGAATTTGTCTTGAATCTCAGCCGTACGCCGGTCGTACTCGGGCTTGTGGTTCTCGGCCTGGAACCAAAACAGGAATGGAGTGGGTTCTTTGACCGCGGGAACACCAGAAGGTGCCTCAGCACCAGAGGGGGCTGCCACAGTTGCTGGGGCAGCGGTGGGCTTGCCGCAAGCTGCCAACACCATCCCGGCGCCCGTCAAAGCAGCTAACTGCAAAAACTCACGACGACTCAAATTCTTCCTTTCCATGCTGTCCTCCTTCATAATTGAATAGCAGACTCTATTGAACTCAAGGGGTGCAATCTCTCAAAATACACATATATCCATAACACCTCCTTTCACTGGGGTAGTTCGACACTGTGGTTGTGAATGTTCACAATAAAACTATATCATAGTTTTTATTCGACGTCAATACCCTGTCTCTGAAATGTTCGGAGAATAATAAGTTTACCCCGTTATTTACCGTAAAAAATATGCCCTTTGGCATACTTTCGGAAAATACAGAGGAACTTGCGTTGCATTAGGAGACAACTTATAGTACAATCTTAATGATGTGATGTGAGCGATCACAGCTTGACTAAACAGGGATTTCGATGCCGAAGAACGCGCCAGAAGAATTTTGCGCGATGGTACAGCGTCGGGTAGGTTGATTAGCTACCAGAGAGGAGGGTTGAGATGACAGAACGAAAGGATTTTTCCGCACAGCTTCCCGATGGGCACATGTTTGCGTTCTGGGAAGTCGAACAGCACTACGATCGTGAGCTGCATGTGGACAACAAAAATTCCAATGCATCCGATCAGAACGCGGGGACGCTTGCGCAGCCGTTCAAAACGATCAACGCCGCGGCCCAGGCGGCCACCCCAGGCACCAGGGTGTTGATCCACGCCGGAACGTATCGTGAGACGGTTCAGCCGGCTATGGGCGGAGCGGGGCCTGAAAAGATGATCAGTTATGAAGCCTATCAGGGGGAGGACGTGATCATCAAGGCTTCTGTGGAGGTGAAAGACTTCAAACCCAGTGTTGGATGGCGGTTGTTTCCGGGTTTTAGGGCTGCCCCCCCTTCGACGGAAGGGATCAGGATATGGGAAATCGAGCTGAACCCGGAAGACTTCAAAGGCTACAACCCGTTTTGCGCCGTGAACATCCTCCACGACCGGCTCTTCATCGAATACGACAAAACCGATATGACGCCCTATCTCAACCGCAGGGGGATGGTGTTCGTAGACGGCAAGCCGATGAAACAAGTTCCGCTGTACAACCAGTTGAGCCAAAATGACAATACCTATTGGGTAGAGGCCAACGGCCAGAAGGTGCATATTCGCCTCGCCGGAGACGCCGACCCACAGGATCATGTCATCGAGTTGAGCAACCGCGAACAATGCTTTGCTCCGCAGGTTCCTTTCTTGTCCTACATCCGCGTCAAAGGGCTGACGCTGGCCCATGCGGCGACCGGCGCCCCCGTCCCGCAGCGCGGTTCCCTATCCTGTTATCGGGGACACCACTGGATCATCGAAGACTGCACCATTGATTGGTCGAACGCCGCCGGCATCGACTGCGGCAATGAATGTTGGCATCACCCCTTGGTCGAGAACCAGGTCATCGGGTATACCATCATCCGGCGCAATACGATCAGAGATGTGGGGGTATGCGGTATCGCCGGCATGTTTGTGCGCAACATGCTCATCGAAGACAACCTCATCGTGGGCACGGGTTGGCAGCGTATGGAGCTTTCCTGGGAAGCCGGCGGCATCAAGGTTCACCATGCGGTGGATTCCCTCATCCGCCGGAACGTCATCAAGGGGTGCATCGGCTGCGACGCGCTGTGGATGGACGTGGGCAACGAGAACTGCCGCGTCACGTCGAACTTGTTTGTAGACGGCATCCATTCACGCGAACACATTTTTATCGAGTGCTCACGCGACGCCGAGAACCTGATCGACAACAACATCATCTGGAATGTCGAAGGCCGGTACGATAAACAGGCCGTGCCCGCCGAACCCGGTTCGTCCGGTTGGTATAAGACCACCGAGCTGGAGGTCCGAAACGGGTATGGCATTTACCTGGAAGGCACCGACAGGCTCAGAATGGTCAACAACCTGATTGGCAAATGCGATAAAGCGGGCTTTTTCGCCAAAGTGGTGGCCTTCCGGATTTGGCCCAAGCGCGGCGGAACCTCACGGGAGAACAAATTCATCAACAACCTGTTCTATCAGTGCGGCGAGGCGGCGATCATCTTACCAAACCAACACAACCAGGCCGAAGGCAACGCCTACGCGCACATGCCCCCCGGTTACCTGCGCGTCATGTATCCCGAACCCGAACTATGCCTCGACCTGGCAACGTGGCAGGAATTCTGCGGATTTGACAAGAATGGCTGTGTGTGCGATATAGTGATTGACATCGATAGCGCCGATCTGACGATGGAGGTTGTGTTCAGGGACGAGTTACCCGAAGTACAAACAGATGAAAAAGTCTGCATCGATTATTTTGGAAACAGGGCTGCGGGGAAACGCATTGCCGGTCCAATCATTGGATTGGGCGGCAGGAAAATTCGTTTCAGCATCGATCCCCGCAAACTGGACAACTAGATTCTGCGTAAGACATGGCAACTGGAGGCTGCTACTATGAAAATCAATATCAATCTGAAACAACCCGGCCAACCCATCACCCCCTATTGGCGCGTGTGCGTCGGCGGGGGACGGGTGGGGGAAGCCCTGCGCGCCGATTTCCAAAAGCACCTGGAAATGGTGCAGCGCGAGATGCCTTTTCAATACATCCGTATGCACGGCCTGTTCCACGAAGATATGATGGTCTACCACGAGGAGAACGGCCAACCGATCGTCAACTGGCAGTACGTCGATCTGGTGTACGATCACTGGCTCTCGATCGGTATCCGGCCCTTCGTGGAATTGGGCTTCATGCCCTACGATCTCGCCAGCGGCGCGGAGACCGTCTTCTGGTGGAAGGGCAACATCACCCCGCCGAAGGACTGGGAACGCTGGGAATGGTTCATCGAGCAGTACATCCGCCACGTTATCGAGCGTTACGGGCTGGCCGAGGTGCGCCGGTGGTATTTCGAGGTGTGGAATGAACCGGCCCTGCCCTTTTTCTGGAAAGACGCCGATTTCGACGCCTACATGGAACTCTACGCGCGCACCGTGCGCACGCTCAAGCGCGTCGACGCCCAACTGCGGGTCGGTGGGCCGTCCAGCCACGGCTTTGGCGACGCTGTGGGTGAACCGCCATGGGGCAAGGAGTTTCTGGAAGTGTGCGCCGAACGCGGCCTACCGGTTGATTTTTTCTCTGCGCATCCGTACCCCACCTTCTACCCGTTTGACCCGGAAGGGCGCGGCTATATGACGTGGGACGGCCCCGACCGCCTGCTGGTGGATGCGCGCGGCTGCGATCAGCTTTTGCGCGCCTCGGCCTTCCCCAACGTCGAACGGCACTACACCGAGTGGAGTTCCAGCCCCAGCCCGCGCGATCCCGTGCATGACACGGCCTTCGAAGCCGCCTTCATCGTGGACAACAACTGGCGAGCGCGCGGCCTGATGGATTCGCTGTCGTTTTGGGTGGTCAGCGACATCTTCGAGGAATGTCGCGTGGGCGATACGCCCTTCCACGGGGGCTTTGGACTGGTCAACGTCCAGGGCTTGAAAAAGGCGTCGTATCACGGGTACTGGTTCCTCTCGCGCCTGGGCGAGGAAGTGTTGTCCGAAGGGGATGGGTACGCGATCACCCGGCGCAGCGATGGCACACTGGTCGTCCTGCTGTGGAACTACTGCCACTATCGCGCCGACGCCAACGACAGCCGCCTGCTGGCCGCCGCGAAGCCGGGCGAAATCTACGAGCTGTTCGATATCCAACCCCCGCGTGAGTTCGCGCTGCGCCTGGATGGCGTGGGAGCGTCCGTCCGTGCGCAGACGACGCGCTTCGACCGGGAGCATGGCAGCGCCTACGACGCCTGGGTGGCCATGGGCGCGCCGCAGCACATTCTGCCCGCCGACCTGGACGTCTTGCGCCGCCAAATGGAACTGGATGTTTCTGTGCAGCGCGTTACTACGCCGCGGAATAGGCTCGAATGGACCGTCGCGGTTCAGCCCTTCGGGGTAACTATGCTCGAAATTTGCTCTGAGTAGAACTGGTCAATGCGAGACGGCGCCACTGTACGCCAGCGGCGCCGCTAGAGTAGATTGTCTGTGCCCTCAGCGGTTTCGACAAACGAGCGGCAGATAGACGCGCGGCGGGGCGTAGCCGACAGCCTGTACTTCTAGCGTGCGTTGTGGCTGCTGGGGGTCGGTGCTGTTGATCTGTAGCGCAGTAGTGACCAACTCAGCTACAGCCGGCCTGAAGTCCACCATGGCCGTGCAGGATGCGCCCGGCGTCAGGGTTGCCAGTGTGCAGTTGTCCTGCGCCAGGCGGAAGCGGGAGGCCGCCGCGCCCTCGAAGAACATAGTGCGCACCGTGAGGTCGAGGCCCCCACTGTTGGTCAGTGTGAAGGGGGTGCGCGCGTACGACAAGCCGACAGCAGCCCGCCCGGCGTCGAGCGGCCCGGAGGGGCTGATGGTCAGCGCAGGCGGATTGGCCGCGCTGAAACTCCAGCTCCTGGTGTTGTTGGCCGCGTTCGTGTCGGGGGGAACCACGTCGCTTACTTCACCCCGGAAGGTGTAGCTGCCCGCAGCAGTCGGCGTGAAGGTCGCGCTCAGATCGCTGCGCTCGAATGGCGTGAGGTGGAGCGTGCTGCGAGCCAGCAGCGTCTCTGCGCCGGTGGGCGGCGTCACGTACAGACTGAGTGTCGCGGTTACCGGCGCGCCCGTGTTGTGCAGGCGCAGAACGACTGTGTTCGTCATGCCGCGAGCCAGCGTCACCGGCGCGCCCGTGGTTGGATCGCGCTGCGGCGGCTGCACCCGAAGCGCATCGGCCGGCAGCGCCAGGTCCACCGTCGGCATGGGCGCGACTGTCACCTGCACTGAGGCGCTGATCGTCACGCCCGCGCTGTCCACCGCCTCATAGGTCAGTGTATGCGTGCCCGTTAGCAGGAGCACGCCGCTCAGGTTCGGACCGCTGCCCAGAACGCCGGTGGCCGTGCGCCACGTCCCGGTCATCACGATCCCGTCTTCCGGGTCGTAGACGCTGGCCTGTAACGTCCAGCGCGTCCCCGGCTCGCCGCGCGCGCCGTCGGCCGGCGACCAGATGGCGACCGTGGGCGGCAGGTTGGGTCTCGTCAGCTCATCAACTTGCCCGGCTGCCAGGCGGAAGCCGTCGGATGCTGTCACGCGCAGCGCCAGGTTGTTGCTTACCGGCAGCACGTTCACCGGCAGCACGATGTGGTCACCCTCGACGGGCAAACCGAGAGCCAGCCAGGTGGCGCCGCCGTCGGCGCTGTACTGTACCAGGTTCTGCAGCGGCTGGCCCGAGGGCATGTTCCCGGTGGTCTGCCAGCGCAAGGTGACGGCGTCTCCCGCGCCAGGCAGCGTCGACCCAGACACAGGCTCCAGGATTTGTGTTGTCAGCGGACCTGAGCCGCTAAAGACTGCCAGCGCCGGGCCGGTGTAGGGGCCGTAGGCTAACTCCAGCTGCGTCGGGTTGCTGTAAAGGTCGACCGTCGTCAAGAACCCATCATAGTCGCGCCCGGTGTCGCGGTCTTGAATGGAGTTGACCAATAGCTCGAAGGATGGAAACCCGGAATTATCGTAGCGCAGGTAAAGGTAATTGATGTCGCCGTATGAGCAGAGTGGCAGACCGCTCGATGCGCCCGCCTCAGCCGTCGCCTCTATGCTCTTGGGTATGTCCAGAGACGACAACACTGCAGTTGCCGGCGACGGAAGCTCCACAATCCGGACCGTATCCGGTATCACTTCAAAGCCGAGGCACAGTTCCCGCGTGTATAGCAGTGTATATCCAAGTATCTCGACCCGCCGCGTCTGTCCTGAGATGACGAGTGTGCGTTGGGCCGATGGTGCGCCGGCGATGCCTGTTGCTGTCACCAGCGGCTTCAGGTCGCCGAAATACGTCCTGAATGCGTTCACTGTGTTGATGCTGGGCCACTGGCTCAACAATCCCGCGCCCATAATGTCGTACCACAGCGGATTGTCGGACGCCCAGTAGACGTTGTTGCCTGGAAGGTGGCACACGCGGCCGGCATCGCACGCCGCGAAGAAGCCGTTGATGGCTGTGCTGCTGGTGGACGGCGCGCCCAGGAACACGGTCACGTCCTCCAGCGGCATTCCCATGTCGGGATAGTTGGGCCGGTTGTACTGCTCGATGGTGTTGTAAAGCCCGATGCCGTGCCCCATCTCGTGGAAAACGGCCTCCGGTTTGCCCTCGTCCACGAATATAACTCCGCGGCGTAGCGCCATGCTGGCGCCGTCGGCCCCTCCTATTGAGCCGTGTGGCATCACCGCCACGATAAAGTCGGTCACATCCTGCGGTTGACCGTAGCGGGCCGCATAGGAGTTCAGAAAGGCGCGCTGTACCGCCAATTGTGTAGACAGGGAGTTCAGCAGCCCGGTGGTGGTCCAGTGAGTTGTCTTGTGCACGAGCGGTGGCAGCAGGCGCACGTTGACCCTGCTGGCGGGAATGGGGAGCATAGCCGGCAGGGCGCTTTCCAGTACCGCAGCCACCGGCCCCGCTGTCGCTGCGCCGGACGGAAGCTGGATGGGGATCACGGCAATGCGCAGTTCGCGGGCGGGCGGTGGTTGGAAATAGAGCGTCCCAGGCAAGCCGCTCAGTTGCGCCAGGCTGCCCGTACCGCCATAGCCGGTCACCCCGCGCGTATCCAGCCACACTTGCAGCGTGACCGCGCTTTTATCGGTGGGCGGCAGGATGAAGTTGACGGTGCTGCGCCCCAAGTCATTGCTGTTCCGGCCATAATCTGTGCTGTCGCGGTGCAGCGTCAGGCGGCTGCCGGCGGTGGGTTCCACGGTCTGCCCGTCGAACACCGCATAGACATGCACGTTGTCCACAGTGCGGTCGTTGGTGACCAGGTTCAGGCTCAGCAACGTTTCTTTGCCCTGGACTAACTCACCGGCGCCCGATGAGCCATATCTACCCACGCTCTGGAGCACACGGTAGAAGGGATAGCCGAAGTAGTTGTTGAGCCAGAACGACGGGAAGACATACGTGTCGGTGCGCCAGCGCCCCGTGATGTTCGCCGGCGCCACTTGGAAGACCGTGTCGTCCACGTAGGCGCCCTGGCGCAGGAAGCCGCGCGGCCTGCTTTCCAGGGTGGGGCCGTCCGGGTCGCCGTAGTAGTTAGCCCCGACCGGGATTTTGTTCTGGCAGCGCCAGTTGCCTTCGGTCACCAGCGCCTGGCTGCCCAGGAAGCTGTTGGTCTCGAACGTGGGCGTGGGAGTCTCGCCGAAGTTGCAGAACCCACCCAGCGCGACTGCATCCATGAACACGTTGCCTTGAAAGACAGCATCCGTGTTTTGGTTCATGGTTACCCGGCCGGCGAAATCACTCAGGATGAAGCGCGGGTGCCCGGTCGCAACCCTGAGGTCCACCGGGCCGCGGAACGAAGAGTCCTGGATGGTAACCCCTGCGCCATGGGTGACGTACATCTGGATTCCACCTGTGACCGTCAGCCGGCGGGCGTCGAGCGTCCCTTCGATAGACGGACAATTAATGCTTGGGCAGGCCCCCTGAACGTAGAAGGCAGCGCCGCTATACTCAACATTGTTCAGGGTCACCCTTGATTCGGCGGCCAACCTGGCATCCAGGTGGCTCAAGTTCGTCACGTCCTGGATGCTCACGTCGCCTTGCGGCTGGATAATCTGAAGCGACAGGCCGTCTATGTTCTGCATTGCCAGCGCGACTTCTGTCACTACTGTCAGGTCCGAGCTGCCGCTAAGGTTTGAGCCTCCGCTCCCTGCGCCGAAGCCGAGGTTGGCTTGGGTCAGGTCTGAGAAGCTATGCGGGGAGTACAGCGAGATTTGCGCCACCGAGATCACCGATTGGGAATCCAGCGACAGCGTTCCATAGGCCCTGATCCAGCAGGAGCCTTCAGGCAGCAGCGTCAACTGGGTCTGGGCGATGTTCAGCGTCTTCCCCTCCGGTATGTCAATCCCGCCGGCGCAGACCACCGTGCCTTCAAGGGATTCGTCGAAGAGTAGTGCGCCTGACGCCTGGTCGCCGGTCACAACAGCCTGCGTCGTCAAGTGCGTGAACGTATGTTGGAGATTATTGCTCGTGTCGTAGCTCTCGACGATCACGCTGAACGCATAGGTGCGCGCGTCCAGGTTGGCGTGGTGATAGGCGCCGGTGAAGACATAGTCGCCACTTGCTGCCCGCTCGCGCCTCAGTTCGACTTGTGCACCTCCGCCAGCCGGGGTGCCCATCAGGCGATTCACGCAGTAAGCGTAGACGCAGGTGTTGGACAGGTAGTAACTCAGATGCACGGTTTTGGGGCCGATGTAGGACGCAACCAGGCTATTGAAGGTCGGCGCGGCGGGCTGGCAAAGCGTGGAGTCGCACGCCGCCTCAGCGGCAGTTCTGCCCGGCGTGACAGTCTGCGCCGTCGCCACTTCCGGATGAGCCACCGTCAGCGGCGCAGCCCATAGTAGCCAGATGCTTGCAATGCCGGTTAAGCACACAATCGCCAGCGGAAGAAAGAATTTATGGGGTTTCATCTCTTCGCTTGTCTCCGTTCGATCAATATTTTTCTGTGTCACCGAATTTGGATAAATCGCCGAAAGGAATATTTGATCTGTATTGTGCCACAAAACATGCTGGATGCAAACTGCCGTAGGGATGATCTGTTTGATCACCTCGCTGGCTTTGCGCGACAAAATCGTCGCACCCCATTACCGTACACTATTTGACAGCCAGTCTCCTTCTCGTAAAATCAAGATAGTTCAGGGTTAGGATGAAGGTTGATATGACAAAAAAGGTTGAGATCCCAGTTTCAGGAACGCCCTTCAAGAACAATGCCACCTATTGCGTCGGCACCGGCAGGATGGGGCTGGCGCTGCAAAAGGAATATCTTGACCATTTGCAGATTGTCCAGGAGGCGATCCACTTCCGGTATATCCGCGGCCATGGGCTGTTTTGCGATGATGTCGGCATCTATCGTGAACTTGAGATGGATGGGGAGACACATACCTTCTACAATTTCACCTATCTGGATCGGATTATGGACGCCTATCTGGAAAATGGTATCCGGCCGTTCCTGGAACTGGGTTTCATGCCGGAGAAGCTGAAGACGGGTGAACAGACGGTTTTCTACTGGAAAGGCAACGTGACGCCTCCCGCTTCTTACGAAAAATGGGCCGGTCTTGTCGAAGCGACGTTGCAGCACCTCATCGAGCGGTATGGCCGCGAAGAAGTGGTTGCCTGGCCGATTGAGGTCTGGAACGAGCCGAATATCCCCTTTTGGGCCGGGACGATGGAGGAATATTTCAAGCTGTATGACGTTTCCGCCGAGGCCGTCAAGCGCGTGGACCCGCGTATCCAGGTCGGCGGGCCGGCTATTTGTGGGATCGAGACCGAGAAATGGCTGCGAGCTTTCTTCGAGCATTGCATCGAGGCTCAGTCGCCGCTGGATTTTGTCACCCGGCACTGCTATACGGCGAATCAACCGACCTGGCGCGGGCACTACTTCTACCATACGGTGAACGCTCCCACCATTATGATCGAGGAACTGAAAGAAACCCGCGCGTACATGGCGGATTATCCGGCCATTGCCAATTTGCCGTTGCACATCACCGAATTTAGCAGTTCCTACATGCCGATTTGCCCGGTGCATGACACGGACTTTCACGCGCCGTATATCGCGCGCATCCTCAGTGAGGCCGGGGAGTATGCGGATTCCTATTCCTATTGGACGTTCAGCGATGTCTTCGAGGAGTTCGATGTCCCCAAGTCCGTCTTTCATGGCGGCTTTGGCCTGGTGGCCTTGAATGGGATCAAAAAGCCCACCTTCTACGCCTTCCAGTTTTTCGCTCGCGCCGGGAAGGAATTGCTCTACCGCGACGAGCACCTGATCGTCACCAAACGGGACGATAGCTACGTCATCATCGGCTTTAACTGGCACGATCCACGGGATCACCAACCGACACCCGATGAGGTTTACGCGCTTTCGCTGCCGTCGCTGGGAAAACAGGCGTTGCTGGTGAAAAAGGATGTGGGCGGCGCCCATGCCAATCCCATGCAAACCTGGAGCAACCTGGGCAAACCGCGCAGCCTCAACCCGGAACAGTTGCGGATTTTGCAGGCGTCCGCCGAACCGTGCCAGACCGATAGCAAGCTCTTCGAGCAAAACGGCGTGCATGAAGTGGGCTTGGTCATTCCTTGCAATCACTTGGTGATGTTGGAAATCATGCCGGTAGACGATCAGACCGACACCTACCTCGGCTTTGACCCGGAAGAATTTTATGGGATGGCATAATCATATAGGACGCAGATTTTCGCAGAATCACGCAGATATTCATTTCATCAGCGTTCGTCAGCGTGAATCGGCGTCCAATAGGATCCGTCATCCATTCGAATCTTGAAAGAAAAAAGGAGACTTATGTTATCACACTGGACACAAGCTGATTTACCGGTCAATGGCGTGCGGATACACTACACCCGCACCGGTCAGGGGGATAAGCCACCCCTGGTCCTGGTTCACGGCTTTTCGGATAACGGCCTGTGCTGGACGCCCGTGGCGCGCGATCTCGAATCCGACTATGACGTGATCATGCCGGATATGCGCGGTCACGGCCTTTCGGCGCGGGTGCAACTGGATGAAAAAGTGGACATGGCCGCCGATGTGGCCGAACTCATCCGCACCCTGGGGTTGCGTCGCCCGATTGTCGGCGGACATTCGATGGGGGCGATGGTCGCGTACCAGCTTGGGGTGCGCTTCCCGGAACTGGTCAGCGCCCTGTTTCTGGAAGACCCGGGCTGGTGGCTAACCCGGCCAGCGCCGCCCCCTGGACCGCCTGCCGAGAATCCTATGGCGAAATGGGTCAAGAGCCTGGCCGACCAGACGCTGGAAGAGCTGCTGGCGCAATACCGCAAGGATCATCCCACCTGGCCCGAAGAGCTGCTGCAACCGATGTGCGAGTCCAAAAAGCAACTCGATTCCACGATCTTCGATGTGATGTCACCCCGGATGCACTCCGAGGAATGGAGCTGGCGGACCACACTCCAGGATGTCACCCTTCCTGTATTGCTCTTCGCCGCCAACCCGGAACTTGGGGGAATCGTGACCCCGGAAGTCGTCGCCAAAGTGCGTGAACTCAACCCCAACGTGCGCATCGTTACCATCCCAGATGTGGGGCACCTCATCCGCTTCGACAGGTACCCCGTCTTCATGGAGGCTTTACAGGCGTTCTTGCACGTCCAGGGACATCTCTGCGCTGAAGGCGATGCTACCGAAAACTAGCCGGTAAGACCAGTGAAACTACGTCGCCACGGGTCGTGCCGATGACGAGAGGTGCGCCCGGCGCCAAACCGGCGGGCGCGAGTACGGAGGACATGCCCTCCACTTCGGTGGGAACTTCGCTCCAGGTTTGTCCGGCATCCTGTGAGAGCAGCAGTGTGTGATCCAGCAACGCGAGGATGTACGGCCTGGTAGGGAAATCCGGAGCCAGCAGCAGGCCGTTCACTGGGCCGTCGGGGGTCGCCGCCTGTGTCCAGGTTGCGCCCCGGTCGGTGGAACGCAATAGGCCCTGCGACTCGGTCCCGGCGAACAGCGTCCCGTCTTGCGCGTAGGCCGGCGACAGCGCCAGGCTCAACACCGGCTCGTACCCCACGGGCAGCGTGATTTCGCGCCAGGCGCGCCCGCCATTCGTGCTGCGGAAAATGCCGCTCTCCACACCGGCGAAGAGCGTTTCGTCCGCCGCGAAGTCGGGCGAAATCGCCAGGGTGAAGATGGACAGGTCCAACAGGCCGAAATTCCACGCCGCCCAGTTGTATCCCCGGTTGCCAGAGCGGAACACGCCATCCTCCATCGACCCGGCCAGCAGGACGCCATCGCGCCTGAAATCCGGCGAAATGACCAGCGCGGAGACCATCGGCGGCGGCGCGCCCAACTCCACGCTCTGCCAGGTATCGCCGCCATCCAGGGAATACAGCACGCCGCCGGAGACGCCGGCAAAGACGGTGCGATCCGAGGCGAAATCCGGCGAGGTCACCACCGACGTCGTCGGCAGCGCCCCGGCGAGGGCCAGGGAGGCGTAGGCAGATTGCCAGGAGCGGCCTCCGTCGGTGGAGCGATACAATCCCGACGCGCGCGCCGCAAACCACACATTTTGCGCACAATGGAGCGCATAAACAACATCTTGGATATGTTCAGACATCGTTGACCTCAAATTAACCTGTCGCCATAGATTCAGACGAAGCGCGGCGATGGACCATCACGTCGGTGGTTAGCGCCATGGCGGCGGTGCTGATCGCGCTATGGACGGCCGTTTCCAGCACGGCGGCTGCATCGAAAATGCCGGCTTCAGCCATGTCGACGAGACGCCCGGCGCGGACGTCAAACCCGTAGCCCGGTCCGGCGGCCTGAATGTCGGCGAGGATCGCGCCGGGTTCGAGGCCGGCGTTGCGCAGCAAGGTGCGCAACGGCGCATCGAGGGCGTTGCAGAGAATGTAACCGGCGGCCCGCGCCTCCGGTTCGGCGGCGCCGGCAAAGTGCGCGCGCAGGCGCTCCCGGCAGGCGAGGAGGGCCACACCGCCGCCCGGCACCACCCCGTCGCGCATCGCGCCGCGCATCGCCTCGACGGTGCGCTGCGCGACCTCTTTGTTGAATTCCTGTTCGGATTGGGTCATGCCGGGAAGATACAAGGTAGCCGAGCCGCCCATCAATTTGCCGATGCGCTGCTGAAGGGTCGTGCGCTCTCCCGCGTCGGCAACCCGTGCGAACAGGGCGCGCAGTTCGGCGATGTGCTGTCGCAGGGCGCGCGGATCGCCTTGGCCGCCCACGATACAGACGAAGTTGCGATCGACCCAGGCGCGGCGGGCGCGGCCAATATGTTCCGGGCGGATCTGGCGCAATGAATCCCCGGCAGCCCGGAACAATGGCCGCCCCCCGGTCAACACGGCAATGTCCGTCAGCGCCATTTGCTGATCGTCTGCCGATATGCCGGGCGTTTTTGCCCCGGCAACTGCGAGTTTGAGGTGGCCTTTTTCACGGTTGATGGCCAGCATAGCCAACACAGGGTCAGACAGTTTGCGGGCGACGATGAGCACTCTTTCGATACCAGCGGTGATGCAATGGTTCAACAATGCCGCCATATCGTAGGGGTCCTCGATGTCGAGATCGGTGGCGACCACCGCCAGATTTTCCAGGTCGGCGCGTTGGCGCGCCTGGTTGTTGATCATGGTGCGCGCAAGCAGCGCGCTGTCCCAATACATCCCCTCTACATATTCGCGCTCGATCTCGCGCCCGTTCGCGCTGCGCAATTCCAGCCGCCCGTAGGCGCCGATGACGTCGAAGATTTCGCCCATCATGTTTGCCAGCGGTTCATCGTAGCATATCGTATGGGCCAGTCTTGCCAGGCTCTCTTTCCCTTCCAGATGACGGCGCATCGTCGCCAGCTCTGCCACGATCACGCGCAGCCCTGCTTCGAGATAGCTGCGCAACCGCATCGCGTTGCCGCCGGTTGCCAGATAGCGCACGCCCTCACGGTAGACGGCCTGGAAGAGCACCGCTGCGGTCGCCGTCCCGTCGCCGACTTCTTCGTGCATCTGCCACAGCATGTGGCGGATCAGCATTGCGGCTACGTCCTGATCGCGCCCCTTGATTTCGATGATGCGCCGGGCGATCGTGCCGCCGCTGTCCAGCAATTCGGGCAACCGCGCACTGCTGATGCTCGTATCGTACAGCACGAGGCGTGGGAACGGGCCTAACGTCGGCGCAATCGCGTTGACAATCTGGTCAATGCCCTGCTGCCACGCTTGCGCCAGCGCGGGTTGGAAGACGACACCGGGTTTCTGCCATGCGGGCTTCTTTTTTGTCATGCGTTTATCGTATCCCTCCAAAAATCGTAAGCAGCGCCGGAGCGTTCATGCTGGAAATTGTACCATAGATTTGGTCGCACACCCAAACGTGACATCCCGTCTACCGTCTACCGTTTACCGTCTGCCGCCCCCAACGTCACCGGCTGGTGCGTCTCCCCGGAGCGGTACGCCGCCAGTAGCACTTCCAGCGTCTTGCGGCCCTCTTCGCAGGGGATGTCCGGCTCGCGGCCCGCGAAGACGGCTTCGGCAAACTGCTCGAAATACACCTGGTAGGCGTAATTGTCCGATTGTTGCGGGAACGAAAGCTGCGTCCACTCGCCGCGCGTCAGACCCTCCACGTCGTTATCCGTGTACACAAACAAATCGTTGTTGTCGAAGACGATTTGCCCGGCGGTACCGAAGATGCGGTTGTCGGAGGCCTTCGTGCCGCGCGCGCCCGCCTTCGATGCGCCCGGCGCGCACGAAGACGCCATCCACACGCCGAGCGCGCCGTTGGTGTAGCGCAGCGTCAGCGTGATGAAGTCTTCGACCTCGACGGGTGTGCGGTATGTGCCGAATTCGGCGAAGACGCGCACAATCTCTTGCCCCGTCATGTAACGCAGCCGGTAAAAGTCATAGATGTAGTTCATCATCAGCACACCGCCGCCGGATTCGAACTTGGACTTGCGCCACGTGGTTTGCACGCGCCCGGTGTAGCCACCGGTCCAATAGCTCGGCGGTTTGTTGGACGCACCGCTCACCTGCGTCGCCATCAGCTCGCCGATAGCGCCTTGCGCGATCAATTCCTTCGCTTTCGCCGTCGCCGGTTGGTAGCGCACGCTGCCCTCCTTCGACGAACACAGCACGCCCGCGCTTTTACACGCCGCGATGAGCGCGTCGGCGTCGTCGAGCGTGGTCGCCATCGGCTTTTCGACGATGACGTGCTTGCCTGCTTGCGCAGCCTGAATGCCCAATGGGACGTGCAGATTGTGCGGCGTGGAAATCACGACCGCGTCCACATCGGGGTTGTTCAACACATCCTCGAGATTCGTGGAACACGGGATGCCAAATGTCGTCTGGTAGGAAGCGGCGATATCCGCCACGGGGTCCATGCCCCCGATCATCTCCGCGTTGGCGGTCTGCCGGAGCACGTGTCCGGTAGAGCTGTAGGCGATTTCGCCCAATCCGATCAAACCAAAGCGTAGTTTTCTTGTCATGTTTTGACTCTTCCCCTTGCGATTGTTCTTGAAGTTAAACTGTGCTACAATTTATAGTAAGAAGGTGACGATCCATGAACGAAACTGAAATTCAATTGCAAAAACTGCTTGACAAATTATTACAAAACCTGACTCCTGAAAAAGTGGTAGTTTTTGGCTCTTATGCAGCCGGTACAGCCACTCCGCAGAGTGATATTGATTTGCTGGTTGTATGGGACTCCGACCTTCCACGCGATCAACGTCAGGAAGCGATCAGTCAGGCTCTTCGGCCCCGGAAGACGCCGGTGGATATTTTAGCCTATACTCCTGATGAAGTAAAGCAATGTTTGGCGATTCCCCACTCTTTTCTGCAACACATTTTTGAAACCGGGAAAGTGGTATATGAGCGCGCTAGCTAACGAATGGTTATCCAAAGCGCAAGATGATTTACAAGCGGCAGCGCTACTTTTAACGTTCGAGGTATACCCACGTAATATCGTTGCATTTCATTGCCAACAAGCTGTTGAAAAAAGTCTCAAAGCTTTTCTGACCTCCCAGGGTATGTCATTTTTGTATCGGCATGACTTGGGATACCTGCTCGATTTATGCCTGGAGATTGACGCAACCTTTACTGAGTTGGAAGCGCATATTGTTGGATTGACCCCTTATGCCGTAGAAATGCGTTATCCGGCAGATTTGCCGTTGACCCCGACCATAGCCCAAATACAGCAGTTTTACCGGCAGGCTCAAGCGGTATATGCATTTGTGCAGACGAAAATTATACCATAGAACATGGATATGGTTTTCGTTTATGCTTATAGTCCCTCACGAACCCTGACAATCAACCCACGCAGAAGAGAGAACCCACCATGACCTACTTGACCGTCAAAGAAATGCCTCAAGATGAACGCCCGCGCGAGCGAATGGAGCGCGTCGGCCCGCAGGCGCTTTCCACGGCGGAATTGCTGGCGTTGATCCTCCGTACCGGCGTCAAGGATGAAAATGTGCTTTCAATGGCGACGCGGCTGTTGGTAAAGTACGGCGGCCTGGCGGGTCTGGCGCGCGCCGAATTCGCACTGATCGCCAGCGAGCACGGGCTGGGCCGCGCCAAAACCGCGCAGATTCTTGCGGCGCTGGAATTGGGCCGCCGGCTAATGGTCGAAAGTCCGGAAGAGCGTTTTCAGATTCGCGCGCCCCAGGATGCCGCCAATCTGCTCATGCCGCTGTTGGGCCACAAGGAGCAGGAGCATTTTATAGTTCTGTACCTCGATACACGCAATCGCGTGCTGGATCGGGAGGTCCTCTACAAAGGCAGCCTCAACACTTCGTTGGTGCGCACCGGCGAGGTGTTTCGGGGCGCGGTGCGCCGCCAGTGTGGCGGGATCATCGTCGCGCACAATCATCCCTCCGGCGATCCCGCCCCCTCCGCCGAAGACATCGCTTTGACGCGGCGTTTGGTGGACGCGGGGAAACTGCTGGATGTGGATCTCCTGGATCACATGATCATCGGGAACAACCGGTTCGTCAGCCTGCGGGAACGCGCGTTGGGGTTCGAAAACGCCTGAGTTGGTTCACGCGGGCGGGCGCAG